>DKBC01000281.1 GCA_002451065.1 Betaproteobacteria bacterium UBA6910 | reverse complement strand
TTCGGCGAGAACATGCGGGTGCTGAAGTGGATCGTCGGCCGTTGCCAAGGCAGCGCCCATGCCGTGCAGACGCCGCTGGGCTGGCAACCCTCGTACGAAGACCTGGATTGGGAGGGGCTCGAGGAAGTGAATCGCAAACAGTTCGACCAGCTCATGAGGGTGGATAACGACATGTGGCGCAAGGAGTTGGATTCCCATGGCGAACTGTTCGAAAAGTTGCAGGAGCGCCTGCCCAAGGAGTTCATTCTGAAGCGGGAGCTTTTCCAGCTTTCCCTCTGGCGTTAAGGCGAACCTCAATCCCTGAACGGATGGCCGCCTGCGGGCGGCCTTCTTTTTTGGCCATGGACCCCGAAACCACCATCTTGCTGCTGGGATTCGCGTTTCTCGCGGGACTGGTCGATGCGGTGGTGGGGGGTGGCGGATTGGTCCAGATACCAGCGCTGTTCGGGTTCGCGCCGCCGTCAACGGCGGCCATGGTTTTTGGTACCAACAAGCTCTCCTCCATTGCGGGAACCAGTTTCGCTGCCTTGCGCTTCGCGCGCAGCGTGCCGGTTCAATGGGGGACGGCGCTGCCGGCGGCTATCTCCGCCTTCCTCTTCTCCTTCCTGGGCGCACGCACCGTATCCGCGATTCCCGCGGAGATCATCAGGCCCCTGGTACTGGTGCTATTGGTGGCGATGGTGGTGTTCACCGTGGCGCGGAAGGACTTCGGAGCGATTCATGCCCCCCGCCACGCCGGTACGGCGGAGCGCGTTTACGCCCTCCTTCTGGGCAGTGGCATCGGCTTCTACGACGGCTTCTTCGGGCCGGGGACCGGGACTTTCCTGGTTTTTCTGTTTGTCCGGTTTTTTGGATTCAACTTCCTTGGTGCGTCCGCAGCCTCCAAGGTGGTTAACGTGGCGACCAACGGGGCCGCCCTGCTCTACTTTGGTTTCACGGGAAACGTCATGTACGCCATCGGGCTCCCCATGGCCGCCTGCAACATCTTCGGGGCCATGGCGGGGGTGCGCCTCGCGATTCGCGGGGGAAGCGAATTTGTGCGGGGAATCTTTCTGCTGGTGGTGGGCGCTCTGATCCTTAAGTTTGCGTATGACCTGTTTCTGGCGTAAGGGACGAGGCCTTGTACGCGCATCCCGAGCGGCTGAAGGCAGGCTGTTCCACGTGAAACGCGGCTTGGATCCCCGGCGCCGGACTTTTGGCGTAGAATAGCGGCCTTCTTCGCGGCTCGCGACCTATCCATGGATTTTTCAAGGGTTTTTGACGTCATCGTGGTGGGCGGTGGCCACGCTGGGACTGAGGCCGCCCTGGCTTCCGCCCGCGTCGGGAGGCCCACCTTGCTGCTCACCCATAACATCGAGACGCTGGGGGCCATGTCCTGCAACCCGTCCATTGGCGGGATCGGCAAGGGTCATCTGGTCAAGGAAGTCGATGCCTTGGGTGGGGTCATGGCGGCGGCAACCGACGAGGCCGGCATCCAGTTTCGGATCCTAAACTCCAGCAAGGGGCCGGCGGTGCGCGCCACCCGCGCCCAGGCTGACAGGGGAATCTATCGCCGGGCCATTCGAGGGCGACTTGAGAACCAGCCCAACTTGTGGATCTTCCAGCAGGCGGTGGACGACCTGATGCTGGAGGGAGACCGGGTTGCAGGGGTCGTCACTCAGCTCGGCCTTAGGTTCCGGGCACGCGCTGTGGTATTGACTGCCGGCACCTTCCTGGCGGGGCTGGCCCACGTGGGACTTACCAACTTCCAGGCGGGACGCTTCGGCGATCCGCCTGCCGTGAGCCTGGCCCATCGTTTGCGGGAGCTCAGGCTTCCCGTGGGCCGCCTCAAGACCGGCACGCCGCCGCGCCTGGACGGGCGCTCCATCGATTTCGACGTGATGGAAGTGCAACCTGGCGATGATCCGCCGCCGGTTTTCTCGTTCCTCGGCAGCCGCGATCAGCATCCGCGCCAGGTCCCGTGCTGGGTCACGCACACCAATGCGCGCACCCACGAGATTATCCGGGGGGGCATGGACCGGTCTCCCTTGTTCACCGGGATCATCGAAGGGGTGGGGCCGCGCTACTGTCCCTCGATCGAGGACAAGGTGGTGCGCTTTGCCCACAAGTCCTCCCACCAGATCTTCCTCGAGCCCGAGGGCCTGAGCACCTACGAGATCTACCCCAACGGCATCTCCACGTCGCTGCCCTTCGACGTCCAGCTGGCGCTGGTGCGCTCGATCCGTGGCCTGGAAAACTGCCACGTCACCCGTCCCGGGTATGCCATTGAGTACGATTTTTTCGATCCGCGTGGCCTCAAGCGTTCCCTCGAAACCAAGGCCATCGGGGGGCTTTTCTTCGCGGGGCAGATCAATGGCACCACCGGTTACGAGGAAGCCGCCGCCCAGGGTCTTCTCGCCGGCGTGAACGCGGCGCGCTGGGTGGCGGACCAAGACACCTGGTGCCCCGGCCGCCATGAGGCCTATCTGGGGGTCTTGGTGGACGATCTCGTCACGCGCGGGGTCACGGAGCCCTACCGCATGTTCACCNNGTTCACCAGCCGCGCCGAGTACCGGCTGCAGCTGCGGGAGGATAATGCCGATCTGCGCCTGACCGAGACCGGCCGCCGGCTCGGGGTCGTAGAGGACCGGCGCTGGGATGCTTTTTGCCGGAAACGCGATGCCATCGAGCGCGAGCGGGAGCGCCTCAAGTCGACTTGGGTGAATCCGCGCCTGCTGCCGGCGGCCGAGGCGGAGCGGGTGTTCGGCAAGGCGCTGGAGCGCGAGCATACTCTCGAGGAGTTGCTGCGCCGGCCGGGGGTCAGCTATGGCTCCCTGCTGAGCCTGCAAGGCGTCGGCGAGCCGATCGATGATCCTAGCGTCGTTGAGCAGATCGAAATCCAGGCCAAGTACGCTGGCTACATCGAACGGCAGAAGGAAGAAGTGGCACGCCACGGTCACCACGAGAGCCTGCCCTTGCCGGAGGACCTGGATTATGGGGCGGTGCGGGGTCTCTCCGTCGAAGTGCAGCAGAAACTCGCCCAGCATCGCCCCGAGACCTTAGGCCAGGCCTCCCGCATCTCGGGAGTGACGCCGGCCGCCATTTCCCTGTTGTTGGTGCACCTGAAGCGCCGTCTGCGGGACGGCCGGCAGAAGACCGCCTGATGCTTCACGGGCGCCTGCGGCAGGGCCTCGCGGCCCTCGGGCTGGCGCTGGACCCGGAGTCCGTAACACGGTTGCTCGATTACTTGGCGCTACTCGGAAAATGGAACCGCATCTACAACCTGACGGCGATAGGGGAACCGGAACGGATGGTGACCCATCACCTGCTGGACAGCCTGGCGGTTCTGGGCGAGTTGGAGCGGGCGGTGCCAGATTTGAGATACATCGCCGACATTGGCAGTGGCGCGGGCTTGCCGGGAATTCCCCTGGCGGTTGCCCGCTCCCGATGGGAGATGTCTCTGGTGGAGCCGAGTCACAAGAAGGCTTCCTTCCTGCGACAGGCGGTGCTGGAGCTTGGGCTGCCTAACGTGACGGTGGTGGAACAACGGGCCGAGCGTTGGCATCCGGTCCAACGGTGCGATGCTGCCATTTCCCGGGCCTTCTCGGACTTGGCGGATTTTTGCCGCGCCGCCGGCCATCTGGTCGGCCCTTCGGGGCGGCTCGTGGCCATGAAGGGGGTGCACCCTTATGAAGAGCTTTCCCAGCTTCCCCCGGGGTGGGCGGTGGAGCGCGTGGCGCCCGTTCTGGTTCCCGAGCTGGATGCCGAGCGGCACCTGGTGATTATCCGAATGACATAAGGAACGCGGGGTGGTGGCAAGAATACTGGCGGTGACCAACCAGAAGGGGGGGGTGGGCAAGACCACCACCAGCGTGAACCTGGCGGCGAGCCTGGCGGCGGCCAAGCGCCGCGTGCTGCTGATCGATCTCGATCCCCAGGGCAACGCCACCATGGGCAGCGGCATCGACAAGCGCGCCCTCAGGTATACCGTTTACCACCTGCTGCTCGGCACCCGCAGTCTGACGGAGGTGCGCGTGTTCTCGGAAAAGGGGCAGTACAGCATGCTGCCCGCCAACCGCGAACTGGCCGGGGCGGAAGTCGAGCTGGTGGATCTCCCTCATCGCGAGGCGCGGCTCAAGAACGCGCTTGCCGCGGTCGATGCCGATTACGATTTCGTGATCATCGACTGCCCGCCCGCACTCAACCTGCTCACGGTGAACGCCCTTGCGGCGGCCCACGCTGTGCTGATCCCGATGCAGTGCGAG
>DKBC01000282.1:11770-12012 GCA_002451065.1 Betaproteobacteria bacterium UBA6910 | reverse complement strand
AAGCAGCCCCGCGCCAGGCTCACGGCCTGAGCCAGCGCGGGGTGCAGACTATCCAGGTGATCCGCGACGGGAGGGAAGAACCTATGAACACGGATGTATTGGAAGGACTTGGGCCGCGGGCGCCGGCCGGAAGCGCCGCCGCCTCGTGCGGAGCAGAGGCCACCGACGCTGCCACATGCTACCTGAACCGGATGCGCGTGCTGCACCGGAGGGCGGTGAAAAGCGGGGAGATGGAAGACTTC
>DKBC01000282.1:5848-11742 GCA_002451065.1 Betaproteobacteria bacterium UBA6910 | reverse complement strand
GGGGCGGCGACGCGGACTTATTCACTGTGCATCAGAATCGCCTTGACTCCCCTTGGCGGGCCGGTAACATGCGCCGGAGACTCCGAGGGTGCTTGACCGCGAAACCGATATGAAGATCCTGCTGGCCGATGACGACAGGGACCTGCTCAACGTGGCGGGCGCATTGCTGCGCAGCTACGGCTACAAAACGGTCATGGCCCTCGACGCCACCCAGGTGCTGCCTTCCGCCCAGCGCGAGAAGCCCGACTTGATACTCCTGGACATCGCCATGCCGGGCGGCAAGGGCACGGAGCTCCTGGTGCGCCTGAAGCGCAGCAGCCTGACCGCGGGGATCCCGGTGATCGTGGTCAGCGGCAGCCAGGATCCGAAAATGCCTTCCCTTGTGGCGGAGCTCGGCGCGGAGGGTTTCATCCCCAAGCCGTGGCTGCCGGAAAGCTTCGTACAAGATATCTGGCGGCTGACCCCGCAGCTTTCCTGGTGAGCCCTGCCGGCCGCTGGCCCGAGGATCTGCTTCAGGGCCGCCGTGGCATCGGGTGGCCTGGAAGAATTAGGGACATGGGATAGATGCAAGAGCCGCCGTTCCCCGCCGACGAAGCGGAGCGGCTTGCCGCGCTCCGGGCGCTGCAGCTGCTCGACACGTCCCCGGAAGAGCGCTTCGACCGCATCACCCGTCTCGCGCAGCGGCTGTTCAACGTGCCCATCGCCCTGGTGAGCCTGGTGGACGGCCACCGCCAATGGTTCAAGTCGCGCCAGGGCCTGGACGCGACCGAGACGCCGCGCAACATCTCGTTCTGCGGCCACGCGATCCTGAACGATGGCGTGTTCTACGTCCCCAACGCGGCCGCGGATGCGCGCTTTCGCGACAACCCCCTGGTGGCGGGACCGCCGGACATCCGCTTCTACGCGGGCGCGCCGCTTTCCAGCCCCGACGGCCATCGCGTCGGGACCCTGTGCATCATCGACCGCCAGCCCCAGGACCTGTCGGAGGAAGACCTGCGCACCCTGTGCGACCTGGGTCAGTGGGTCGAGGAGGAACTCCGGGACCTGGAGTTTCGGAAGGCCGCGGACACCATCCGCGGCCAGGAGGCGATGATGCGCGCCATCCTGGACACCGTGGTCGACGGCATCATCACCATTGACGAACGGGGGATGATTGCACGCGTCAACCCGGCGGCGGTGCGCATTTTCGGGCACGCGCCGGCGGAGATGGTCGGACGAAACGTGAAGATGCTGATGCCGGAGCCATTCCACGGCGAGCACGATGGCTACCTCGAGCGCTACCGAAAGACCGGCGATGCGCGCATCATCGGCATCGGCCGCGAGGTCGTCGGCAAGCGCAAGGACGGCAGCGTTTTTCCCATGGACCTGGCGGTGAGCGAGTGCGAGGTCTCCGGCCGCAGGCTTTTCAACGGGATCGTGCGCGACATCACCGCCCAGAAGGCGGCGGAGGAGGAGCTGCGCGCGACGACCATGCTCCAGCAGGCGATCCTGAATTCGACGAACTACTCGATCATCTCCACCACCGAGGACGGCACGATCGTCACCTTCAACCCCGCGGCGGAGGCGATGCTCGGCTACCGCGCCGAGGACGTTGTCGGTAAATGCACGCCGGCGCCGTTTCACGACGCCCAAGAAGTGGTGCGGCGCGCCGAGGAGCTGTCCGAGGAGCTTGGGCGGCGCATCGAGCCGGGCTTCGAGGTGTTCGTAGCCAAGGCGCGCCGGGACGCCCCTGACGAGCGCGAATGGACTTACGTCCGCAAGGACGGCTCGACGCTGCCGGTCCTGCTCTCAGTCACCGCGCTGCGGGACGGCGCCCGGAAGATCACGGGCTTCCTGGGCATCGCCTACGACATCTCGGAGCGCAAGAAGATCGACCGCATGAAGAACGAGTTCGTGTCCACGGTCAGCCACGAGCTGCGCACCCCGCTCACTTCGATCCGCGGCTCCCTCGGGCTGATCGGCGGCGGCGTCGCCGGCCAGCTGCCGCCCCAGGCGGCCGAGCTGGTGCAGATCGCCTACAAGAACAGCGAGCGCCTGGTGCGCCTCATCAACGACATCCTCGACATCGAGAAGATCGAGTCGGGCAAGATGCAGTTCGACCTGCGCGTACAGCCCCTGCTTCCCCTGGTGCAGCACGCACTCGAGGCGACCCAGGGATTCGGCGCCCAGTACGGGGTCGGCATCCGCCTGGCATCGAGCGCGGACGACGCCCGGGTGCGCGTGGACGGCGACCGCCTGATCCAGATCGTCACCAACCTCGTGTCCAACGCGGTGAAGTTCTCGCCGGCCGGGAGCGAGGTCGCGGTGTCGGTGGAGCGCCGTCCCGGCGGCGTGCGCGTCGCCGTCGCCGACCGTGGCCCGGGCATCCCCGAGGAATTCCGCAGCCGGATCTTCGAGAAGTTCTCCCAGGCGGACTCGTCGGACACGCGCCAGAAGGGCGGCACCGGGCTGGGGCTGGCGATCACGAAATCCCTGGCGGAGTCCATGGGCGGGCGCATCGGCTTCGAGACCTCCGCCGCGGGCACGGTGTTCTGGACCGAGTGGCCCGAGATCGTGGTGTTGCAGGCGCCCGCCGCGGCTGCGGGCGCGGTCGCCGGACCGAGGATCCTGGTGTGCGAGGACGATCCCGACATCGCCAATCTCATCAAGCTGGTGGTCGAAAACGGGGGCTACCGGGCCGACATCGCCTTCGACGCCCAGCAGGCCAAGTCCATGCTCGCCGCCACCGCCTATGCCGCGATGACCCTCGACATCGGGCTGCCGGGTAAGGACGGGCTGTCGCTGATCCGGGAGCTGCGCAACGAGGGGCCCGCGGGCAACCTGCCCATCGTGGTCGTGTCCGCGCACCTGCGGGGCAACGAGGCGCTGCAAATGAGCGGGATGCCGGTGGTGGACTGGCTGCCGAAGCCCATCGACCAGGAACGCCTGCTGGCCGCCATCCGGCGCGGGATCGGCCTGTCGCCGGCGGGGCGGCCCCGCGTTCTGCATGTGGATGATGACACCGACGTGCGCCGGGTTGTCTCCGCCCTCGCCAGCAATGTGGCTGACTTCGATTGCGCCTCGGACCTCGCCACGGCCAGCGAGCTGCTGGCGAAGAACAGTTACAGCCTGGTGATCCTGGACCTCTCGCTGCCGGACGGCTGCGGCAGGGACCTGCTGCCCGTGATTGCGGCCCTGCGTCCGCAACCGCGGGTGGTCGTGTTCTCGGCGAACGACGTGACAGGCAAGGAAGCGGAGGCCTTCGCCGCCTGCCTCTTGAAGTCGGCGACCAGCAATGACAAGCTGCTGGCTGTTCTCAAGTCCCAGATTGAGCAGTCCCTCGGAGCCTAGGACCACCAACGGACCGTCGATCGTGACCACGCGCCCGCTGAAAAAGATTCTCCTGGTGGAAGACGAACCGGACATCCGCACGGTGGCGAAGCTCGCGCTGGAATCCGTCGGCGGCTTCTCCGTCGAAGCCTGCGCCTCCGGCCAGGAGGCGCTGGCGCGGGCAGAAACCGTGGCTCCGGACCTGGTGATGCTGGACGTGATGATGCCCGGCATGGACGGGCCGGCGACCCTCGGTGCCCTGCGGGCGCTGCCCAGCCTCGGCGCAACCCCGGTGCTGTTCATGACGGCCAAGGTCCAGCCCCAGGAGATCGCGCACTACCGTTCCCTCGGCGCCATCGACGTCGTCGCCAAGCCCTTCGATCCCATGACCCTCGCGCAAACCGTGAAGGGGATCTGGGAGAAGCAGATCCCCTAGGGTGATGGCACAGACCGACTTCCTGAGCCAGCTCGCGGAGTTGCGCCGCGGCTTCCTCGCCCAGCTGCCGGACAAGGTGTCGCTGCTGGAAGGCGCCGTGAAGAGCTGGCAGGAGGCGCCGGACGGCGGGACGCTGGAGGAGGCGGTGGATGCCGCGCACAAGCTGGCCGGGTCCGGGGCAACTTTCGGGGTGCCGGCGATCAGCGACTCGGCGCGCGCGCTGGAATCCGCGCTGCTGCGGGCAGGCGAACTGAAGGGCCCTCCCGATCCGGCGATACGCGGGGCGGTCGGCAGTGCGCTGCAGGCATTGAAAGGGGCGGCGGCGGAGGCGCTAGCCCCCCCGCCCGCCTGAGCCGTTCCCCGTCAGCTTGTGAAGACTCGGGTCGCGGTCACCGGATGCGCGGCCGCTCGCGGCGGCATCGCCCCGTCTCACGCGGTCGCGCGCATCCCGATGCTTCTCTCCCCGGCCTTGGTGTAAAGCTCCAGAAGCACCGCCAACATCTCTTCCGTCAGGTAAGTGAGCCCCCTCTTGGCGATGGCATCCGGGATGCCGAAGCAGGCCTCGGCNNGGGCCGGATCTCGTCCACCGAGCGGAAGAGGTCGTAGCCGTAGCGGGCGTTGATCTCCTTGCGGATGTCGGCGGGCGGCATGCCTTCGCGGGCGAGACGGATGGCGACCGCCGTCGCCCGGGCTCCCTTCATCCCCTCCGGATGATTGTGGGTCACCTTGGTCACCCGGTCGGCAAGCTCGATGGTGTTATCCACAGTGGTGCCCAGAAGCCCCGCCGGGCTCACGCGCATGGCCGAGCCGTTGCCGAAACTCTGGTAGGGACCCACGCGGGGATTGCGGATCCAGCCTGCGAACATGCCGCCATATCCCCGCCCGGGATAACGGCCGCACCAGTCGCGCAGGGCCTTGGCCGGGTCGCGCCGCGAGATCAGGGCATCGGCCACCGCGATGGTGCACACGGTGTCGTCGGTGAAGTTCGTGTGGGGCCCGAACAGCTCGAACTGCTTGGAGCGCAGGTTATCGAACTCGTAGACGGATCCGACAATGTCGCCGATGATCGCGCCGAGCATGGCTCACCTAGCGATTCCGGTCCGGGTCGTCGAGGCTGTCCCGGTCTTCCTCCCGCTGACTGAAAGGCCCCCGGTTCGCGTCCGCCTCGCGGAAAACGTAGTCGTCCTCGTCGGAGAAGAAATTGTCGGCTGGATCTTCCGTGGCTTCTGTCGCGGATGAGGTTTTGGCGCCGCTTCGGCTCCGCCACGGCCACCCGCCGCTCCCGCCGGGGTCCTCATTCCAGGCCGTCTCCTGCTCGCCGCCCCCCGCAGGGGCGAGCCGGGGCGGCAGCCCCCGGGCCGCCGGCTGGGCGGGGCGCGGCGCCTTTGGCGGTATCAGTTCCTTAAGGCCGCCCGCCGCCATGACCGTCCCAATCAGGATCACGGCGATAACGATGAGCGCAATGGTCGGAAAATCCATGGCCAGCGGCCTGTTAGCCCACTTCCTGCAGTGTAGGAAATCGGGAAGTCCATCGTACTCCCATTAGGCCGGAATTGGAGCGGCTGCGGGGCAAATATTATGACGTAGGGTTAAGGGCTTCGCCGGCTTGCGCCGGATTCGGTGCCGCCACGGAATGACTTCCGGGGCGGTTGTTGGCGCACCCTGCCGCAAAACACGGATAGAATCGTCCCCGCCACCGCGCTTCCGGCTTCGCGCGGCCCCTTGTGCAGGATTGCATCCGGAGTAAACCCATGAGCGAAAAACGGCCCGAGCGCCGCCACCAGGCCATCAAGGCCTATCTCAAGGAATCGTTTCTCACCAGCGCCGACGCGCGGCCCCTGCGCATGCTGGCCGAATACATGGAGCCCCAGAGCCGCTTCGACCACTTCAAGATCGACGACACCATCGTGTTCATGGGCTCGGCGCGCCTGGTTTCCCGGGAGCAGGCGGAGGCCGAGGTGCGCGCCGCCGAGAGCGGGGAGGGCAATCCGGAGCGCGCGCGCCGGCGGCTCGCCCTGTCGCGCTATTACGAGGACGCGCGGGAACTGGCGCGGCGCCTGACCGATTGGTCGAAGGAGCTGGCGGACGAGGAGCGGCGCTTCGTGGTGTGCACCGGCGGCGGGCCGGGGATCATGGAGGCGGCCAATCG
>DKBC01000282.1:0-5809 GCA_002451065.1 Betaproteobacteria bacterium UBA6910 | reverse complement strand
TTCGGCACCCTCGACGAGCTGTTCGAGATCCTGACCCTGCGCCAGACCCGCAAGATGCGAAAGCACCTGACCGTGGTGCTGTTCGGCACCGAGTACTGGAACGAGGTGATCAATTTTGACGCCCTGGTGCGCCACGGCACCATCGACGCGGACGATCTGAAGCTCTTCCACCGCACGGACTCGGTGGACGAGGCCTACGAGATCGTGACCCGGGAACTCACCCAGTACGCGCTGCCCGAGCGCGGCGCGATCCTCTGAGCTCGCGGGCGGGCCCGGCGGGGAGGGCCGACCGGGATTCCGGGACCGGGTTCGAGTCCCGGCCCCGGGCCGTCAGCGGTAGAACCGCCCCCCGGGAATCGGCTATTTCGTTTGCAGGCGGTTCAGGTAATCGATCAGCGCCAGGATGCGGCCGCGCACGAAGGACTCGCGATCATACGGGTAGTCATCGTAAGTGCTGCCACCTTTGACGAGGTACTCGGTTCCCCACACCGGCATGTCGCGCCAGCCGTGGGCCTTGACCTCGTGACGGCCGTCAATGACTTCATAGACCCGCGCCGTCGGGAACACGCCGCCATTGTTCTTGGCCAGCACCGTCAGGTCGGGAACCTTGGTCTTCATTTCCGGCGCGATGGAGCCGTCGCCTTTTCCCTTGGTCCCATGGCAGGCGGCGCAGTTGTCGTCGTACTCCCGCTTGCCGGGGTCGATCTTGTCGGCGGCCAGGGTGGAGGAGGCAAAGCTCAGCACAATCGCTCCTGCGATCATTGCTGCGACATTCGTGGGTTTCATCGGAGGACCTCCCTCTGGTTTGTCTAAGGGATATGTCCAGTATAGACACCCCGCGGGCGAATGCCCCGAAGTATGCCAAGACAGCCGGCCCATGCCCTGTTATGTCAATGTTTCGCGGAGCAATCCCGCGATCTCGGCCGGTGCCCGGTCGCGGTTGTCGCGCGTCAGGTTGAAGAGGCGCGCGCGCGGGTCGCGCTTCACCTCCCCGATCAGTCCTTCGCCCCTGAGCGCCACGGTGGCCAGCAGCGGCCGCTCGAGCGCGAGCAGGGTGCGCACCGCAGCCGCGAACTCGGGGGAGAGACACTCCATCTTCCCGATCTCGTCCACGACATAGAGCGCTACCGCCGGATCGGGAGCCAGCACGCGCCTGGACACGGCATCGATGGCCGCCACGTCGACACCGTATTTGCCCACGCGGGGCGGCGCGGGGCGGCGGACATCGGCGATCACGCGCCGCTCGCCGTCGAAGGTCACGAGGCGGAATCCCTGGCGCACGCCCGCCGCGCGCACCTCCTCGGTGTAGAACCCGCGCAGCGGCGCAACCTCAAGCGCGTCGCACACCCGGCGCAGGGCGGTGGTCTTGCCCACGCCCGGCGGGCCGGTCAGGAGCAGCAGGCTCATGAAGCCTTGGGCCCCTGCACCAGGCTTTGGAACCGCCGCGCGTCCTGCGCCATGGTCATGTTGTTGAACAGGCAATAGGTCTCGCCCGCGCACCAGCCCCGCAGCCGCTCCAGGTCGGCATCGGAATAGCTGCAACGATAGCCCTCGATCCCGTGCAGGCGGAAATAGCGCATGCCGTTGGATGGAGGCTCGCCCTTGAACGGGTCCACCGCCAGCACCAGGCCCAGTTCCTGGCAGAGGTCCAATGCCTCGCGTCGTGTCCAGTCGCCCCGGGGCTCCCAGCACAAGCGAAAGCCGGCCGCCCCTTTTCTGATGGCGCGGAAGAAGGCGCGCAGGTTGCGGACATGGGCCGGCGTCGGGGTGAAGGATGCCGGGCACTGGAACACGATCGCCGTCGCCTTCAGCGCACGCGCCGCTTCCAGCGTCGCGCGCCAGGCGCCAAGGACCTCGTCGGTGCCGCGAAAACTTCCGTAACGCGAACGTCTCGATTCGGCAATGGCAGTCTTGAGGCGCCGGTAGGTGGGACTGCCGGGCTCGTGGGTGATGAGCTGCCAGGCCTTGAGGGTGAACTCGAAGCCCGCGGGCGCGGCCTCCCGCCAGCGGCGCAGGGTCTCCAGCCGGGGCGGCTGGTAGAACGTCTGCTGCACTTCCAGCAGGCGGAAGGCCTGGAAGTAGCGGGCCTGGGCCAGGGCGAAGCCGCAGCACCCGACGTGTATGGCGTTGATGGGGGCTGGGGGCATGAGACCGGTTACGGAATGTTAGACAGAGAATTCCGGGCTTGGGCGGCACCCGTCCCCAAAACATTTCTTCTACAATCGAATTCGTTTTCAGCCTTCGAGACCATGCGCGAGATCATAGAACTCTCCACTCATCAGCGGGAAGAACTGGTGGACGTCACCGACCGCGTGCGCCGGATTGCCGAGAAGAGCGGTGTGCGCGACGGGCTGTGCTGCGTCTACGCCCACGGCGCCACGGCCGCCATCATGATCCAGGAAAACTGGGATGCCAGCGTGCCCACCGACGTGGTCAATTTCCTGCGCCAACTGATCCCGCCCGGCGTCTGGCTCCATGACCGGCAGGACGACAACGGCGACGCGCACCTCAAAGCCGGCCTGGTAGGGCCGTCGGAAACCATTCCGGTGATGGAGGGCAAGCTGGGGCTTTCCACCTGGCAGGGCATATTCTTCTGCGAGTTCGACGGACCGCGCCGCGACCGACGGGTGAGTGTGACGGTGATCGCCGGGTCCTGAAGACCTTCCTACGCGGGGATTGGCCGCGCCAGAAAGACAAACCCCGGACAGGCCATCGGCGCCTCATGCCATCCAGTTGCTTCTGGCGCTTGTGGCGCAACCCTAGCGTTCCGGTATATTGGAAATCGCCGGCTCCCGGCGGAGGAGCGGGGGACGCCCGGAATGGGAGAAGTCCGGTCCCGAACCCGAGAGTCAGGCAAAAGTCCATATTAACAATTAGATATTATCCAAATCGGGAGCAATAAAATGAACGAGAGCTTCAAGAAGCGCTTGCCGGCGCTCGCCGTGACATCGTTGATGGCGGGCACCGCGGGTCTTGGCATCGTGGCCGCGGAGCCTGCCCTGGCCCTGGATGCCTTCCTCGACATCCCCGGGATTCCGGGGGAATCGCAGGATGCCAAGCACAAGGACGATATTGACGTCCTTTCCTACGCCCACACTTTCGCCCCGGGGGACAAGGTGAAGGGTACCCGGACCAACTGCTCGCCGGTCCAGATCGGCAAGTTCGTGGACCGGGCGACTCCGCGCCTTGCGCTGCGGGCCGTCACCGGCGAGACCATTCCCACCATGACTTTGACTGTCCGTAAGGACGGCGCAAAGTCGCCGCTGGAGTTTTACACGGTCACCATGCAGGAGGTCACGGTGCTATCTACCCAGGTGAACGAGGCCAGCGGAGACGAAAGAATGCGGGAGAGCGTGAGCTTCAACATCGGGAGCGCCACCGTCGAATACGTCCAGCAGAACCCGGACGGATCCCCCGGCGCCACCGTGACCGAGACCGTCTCCTGCGGTTCCCCAGGGAAGTAGTGCCGGTCACTCGGCGCCGGGGCTGCCGGCTGCTGGCCCCGGGTTGATTACGGTCACGCGGCCCGCGGTTCCTCCGCGGGCCGCGGCGCCTTTTTGTTGGCATGTCCACGCCCTACGATTCCGTTGACTATCCCGGCCACGCTTACGCGGACACCCATCCCCGTTCGCTTGGCGCGGTGGGACGACTGTTCGGGCTGGCCCCCGCGGCCTCCTCTGCTTGCCGCACCTTGGAGATCGGCTGCGGAGACGGCGCCAACCTGGTGGCCATGGCCTATGCTCTCCCGCGTTCGGAGTTCGTGGGCATCGACCTCTCGGCCCGGGCCATCGCCAAGGGCATGGACCTGGCGAAATCGGTGGATGCTTCCAATGTCCGCCTGCTGGAGGCGGACCTGATGGCAATCGATCCGGACACCCTGGGGCCCTTCGACTACGTGGTGGCCCACGGCTTCTATTCCTGGGTGCCGTCCCCAGTCCGCGACCGGCTCATGGAGGTGATTTCCCGCTGCCTTGCGCCGGCGGGGATCGCCTTCGTGAGCTACAACGCCTATCCAGGCTTTTACCTGCGGCAGATGCTGCGGGAGATGCTCCTGCTGCACACCCGCGCCGCGGACTCGCCCCAGGAAGCGATTGCGGGGGCCCGGGCCCTGGCCGAGTACCTGGCTATCGGCGGGGAGGGGGACGGCCTGGAGCGGCGCATTCTGCGCGCGGAGGCGGAACGGGTGCTCGCGAAGCACGACGGTCCCTTGTTCCACGACGATCTTTCCCCGGTCAACGCGCCGGTGTGGTTCCACGAGTTCGTGTCCGAGGCGGCGCGCCATGATCTCGCGCACCTGGCGGACGCGGGGGCGGAGGCCTTCGGCAGCCGCGCGCTGCCGGCGGAGATCCTCGAGATGCTGCAGTCCCTGGACCGGCTGACCCGGGAGCAGTACCGGGATTTTTTCCTCTGCCGGCGCTTCCGGCGCTCGCTATTGGTGAGGCGCGACGCCCTCGCTACGGCCAAGGAACATCTGCGTGGCTTCGACGACTTGCGCCTGGCGTGCTTTGCCATTCGGAGCGAAGCGCATGGGGAAACGCGCTATGCCCACCGAAGCGGTGCCACCCTCAGCACCCGGGATCGCCGGATTTCGGGAATCATGGACGCGTTGCTCGAGGCTTGGCCGGACACGCTCGGCATCGCGGAACTCCTCGCCCGTGCCGGCGAGAATTTCCAGGCGGACGAGACCCTCGCCGACCGCCTCCAGTTTGCCCGGGGCGTGCTGGCGGAGGCGCTGGGGCTTGGGGTGGTGAGCGCGGTTTCGGAGGCGCCGCTGGTCGCAACCCGCGCCGGCGCCCTGCCTCGGGCCAGCCTTTTCGCCCGGCGGCAGCTCGCGCAGGGGCCGGAAGTCACCAACCTCTGGCACGAAACGGTGTCCCTGGACGACGCCTTCGCGGCGCGCCTTTTCGCGCTACTCGACGGAACGCGCTCCCGGGAGCGTCTCGCTTCCGAATTGCATGACGCCTGGGCCGGCCCGGGGGAGGAACTGGCGCCGGCCATCGATCATCACCTGGAGCACATCGCCCGCCTCGCCCTGCTGCACGCCTGAGCCCGCGGGCCGGCTCTTGTCCGAGGCATCGNNTCCCGAGCTGCGTGACGGCGTGCGGGCGCTGTGCGCGCGCTTCCCCGCCGAGTACTGGCGCGCCATTGACCGGGAGCGCGGCTTCCCGGACGAGTTCGTGAGGGAGCTCACCGCCGCCGGCTGGCTGTCGGCGCTGATTCCCCAGGAGTACGGCGGCGCGGGGCTGGGGCTGGCCGAGGCCTCGGTGATCCTGGAGGAGATCAACCGCTCGGGTGGAAACTCCGGCGCCTGCCATGGCCAGATGTACAACATGGGAACCCTGTTGCGCCACGGCTCGGAGGAGCAGAAGCGCCGGTTCCTGCCGCGAATCGCCAGCGGCGAGTGGCGCCTGCAGTCCATGGCCGTGACCGAGCCCAGCACCGGCACCGACACCACCAGCCTCAAGACCACGGCCACCCGGCGCGGCGACCGTTACCTGGTGAACGGCCAGAAGGTGTGGATCTCCCGCGTGCAGCACTCGGACTGGATGATCCTGCTGGCGCGCACCACGCCGCTGGCGGAGGTGCAGCGCAAGTCGGAGGGCATGTCCGTGTTCCTGGTGGACCTGCGGCAGGCGGTGGGCCGGGGGCTCACGGTGCGGCCCATTCCCAACATGGTGAACCACGAGACCAACGAGCTGTTCTTCGACAACCTGGAAATTCCGGCGGAGAACCTCATCGGCGAGGCGGGCCGGGGCTTCAAGTACATCCTGGACGGCCTCAATGCGGAGCGGGCGCTGATCGCCGCCGA
>DKBC01000071.1 GCA_002451065.1 Betaproteobacteria bacterium UBA6910 | reverse complement strand
GTGTCGGGATTCGAGGTCAGCACCTGGATGCTGGTCTTCATCGTCACGGCGGCAATCATCTATCTGACGGAAATCACCTCCAATACCGCCTCGACGGCGACCTTCCTGCCGATCCTCGGCGCGGTGGCGGTCGGTCTCGGGATTGATCCTCGACTCCTTGCGGTTCCCGTGGCGCTCGGCGCATCGATGGCCTTCATGATGCCAGTGGCGACGCCGCCGAATGCGATTGTGTTCGCCTACGAGGAGATGCGTCTTGGCGACATGGTGAAAGCCGGCTTCTGGCTCAACATCGTCGCCATCGCCGTGACCTTCGGCGCGATGTATTTCCTCGCCCCCGTCGTTTTCGGTCTTTGATCGGGACGGGTACGCCTGGGAGAATGAGCCCCCGTCCACATACCCAGTTTCGGAAGATGAGAGGACCAAACGCTTCCAATTGCGGCAAGGTGTGGTCAGAAGCCGCCATACCTGGGCTGGAGGCGCGGCGGCTTTCCAGCGCAAAGCCAGGTGCGGCTAAGCGGGAGGGTTGCCCAAGGCGGACGGAAGGTTGCGGCTTGAATGGTTTCTGCACGCAAGTCTCTGGAGACAATGAGTTGCGACGCCGGGACCGGCGAGGTTGTCTGGCGCTCGATGGCGCGCGCGGGGTCGAAGCGGAACCTTCAAAGTAATGCCGTGTGGACCCGTGTCGGGGCGGGCGTCGCGTCCGCCGCGGTTGCGCAGCGCCCCCGGCCCCATCGCGCGGGTGCGCGCAACTCGGCGAGTCGCGGTTAGACCTCCGCGATTCGGCGATAAAGGGAAACGACCAGAGCGATGCCATGGGGCTCGAGATCAAGACACGTGAGCAGACGGCAGGCGACAGGCACCGTCGTTAGCGAGATCGCGGCAAACACCCATTGCGCGCCGCTTGGATCCAACGGCACGATCGCCTCGTATTCCACGAGCTCGCGCAGTCAGGTGCCGGAACGGCAATACAGCTCCCCCACAATGGCCATGGAGAACTGACGTGCTTCCGTGATCCAGAGAATGTCGGCAGGTTCAATAGCCACTGAGCGCCTCCCGCACGAAATCCCCGATTGGATCGGACGCCGGGCTTGCCGCGAGTTGCGGGCGGAGGTCGGGCTCGCGTTCGGCGACGGCTGCGCCCACCACGATCTGGACCATCGCGAACAGATCACGTTTGCCCCCTTCGGCCTTGGCACTCTACGGCAGGACAGCCTCAACGGCTGCCCTGCGCAGGCATTCGGCGGCACCTTCAGGCTGACTCAGGTAATGTCCATTTCCAGAAGGTGACCGGCACGTCTCGCAGCGAAGAGTCCAAGGTGAGCGGCAAGCAAGTAACGCACAACAGGCCCGAGCCGAACCTGGCACAAGCGGATCTGGTGGCCGAGTACGCGACCGTCTACCAGGTGAGGGGCAGCGACGGAGTTACGATCCAGGGGCTCGAGTCCTTGCGAACATCAAGGGCAAGCTGGAGGGATGAACGAAATGAGCGAGATAACTTCCTTCCGCCTGAAAGTGACCATGGACAGGCATTCCGAGTTCGTCTCGACCTTGTCTCAGACATTGAAGTAGATCACCACGACCCATGGCATCCTGGTCCAGGACATCAAGTAGTATTTCCTGTCAGTACTGGTTGGATAAGGGTCTGATCGAGCGATGGAGACTATGCGGTCCAGAGTTAACCCGAGAGGATGCGCTCGAAGAGCGGGGCGGCCCAGATGACCCGTCATCTTGCCGGCCCATCGCGGACGCTGGTTCCAGCAGGAATTCCAAAATATCTTCCGCGTGCAGCAGCCAGGCGGTGAAGATGCCCGCGGCATGCCCGCCGGAAACGGTCCAGGTTTTCGCCTCGGGCCATCTGCTCAAGAGCTGGCGCTGAAAGCGGGTAGCCACGACCCGGTCGTCTTCGACCATCACCATGGCCACGTAGGGTACGGATGACCTGTTCCGAAAACGGAACGGATCCCATTGGATGGTGGCGTCCAAGGCCGCAGCGTAGGCGGCCGTGTCTGGAAATCCCAGTCGGCGCAGGCGGACCTCTCGGGCGGCCGCCAGGTCCGATTGCTCGGACCAGGCGATCACCGAGGACACGGGGGCACCCGCGGCGATGATTACCGCCCGATCGATTTCCTCCAGTCGCGCGGCGGCGGTGGCGGCATGAATGCCGCCCACGCTGGTGCCCATGATGGACACCGACATGGCATCAATGCGTGACAGCAGCAGCTCGATGGCCCGCTGTCCACGCCCCAACAGGCGATTGTGGATGTTCAACTCGTAGGACTGTTCGTCGCGTCCCTGCCAGTCGGTGACCAGGTACACCGCCATCTGGTGTTCACAGAAAAGGTCGGCATAGCGGCGGTCCAGGAAGGTAGTGCCGCCCGTGGGCGGCAGGATGATCACCGCGGACCCGGGCGACTCAGGACGATAGTGCTGAAACGAAACATAGAAGGCGTCCCGCCGAGCCGTCAACTCGGCCGGCGCGCAGGGGGACTTGCTTCCCGTGGCGGCGCATCCCGCCACCAGCGAGAAAAGCACCAGCACCGATGGTAGACAAGATCGGATATGCATTTGTACGCTCCAGGCCTGGACGGGAAAAGAAGCCGGCACCATGTCCCAGGATGTATTTTATGCGCGCTGGCGCTCCGGCGGCAGCGGCGGCGGGATGATCTGCGCCGGGCAATCGCATTCCGATGGTCGTCTCCAGGCGAGCCGCCTGCGGAAGAATATGGACATGTTTGTGGCCCATGGCCGTCGGCCACCCTCACGAGGGTTCGCTTGCGGTGCCGCGCAACCACGATCTGTGGCAGGCCGGGTAGCCGCAGGACGTTTCCGATGTTACGACAGTCTAGTTCGACCCGCGACCGATGCGGCAAGGCGACGGCTAGACCGAGCAATTGGGAATGGGCCATAGTTTCCACCGCGGTCTCGTTTCGCGGGCTAGGGTCGGCCTGCCCGGTGCGAATTCAAATCGCCAAAAATCGATATAGAGATCCTGGCCCAGGTCTTCACGCGCTTCGTACTCTTTCCTGAGTCTCCTCGTGCGTCCGATCCCCATTCCTACCCCGGCAATTCTCAGCATCGCGATTCCCGCCCCCCTCGGCCCGGCAGCCGTATTCCGATGCCCAGAACTTGCAGCGCGTCGAATGCAAAGAGTGCTTGCGGCGCAGCATTAAAAGAGTTGTCTGGATCACACGAACATGTCTTTCGAGGCCCGCGAGCGCCAGCGCGAGGCCCGCAAGCCGTCGAGGTGATGGCGAGGGCTGGCAGTTTCCGATGCTCGCGCATGGCCCGGCGAGGCCGTGGCGGAGCGCGTGCTAATATCAGTGCATGTATTACGTGAATCCGCTGCTACGCTTCCTGGCCTTCTGGGGCGTCAATACTCTGTCGCTCTGGGTCGCCGACCAGATTTTCGACAGCATCCGCTTCGACGACACGGGAACGCTGCTCGTGTCCGGGTTGTTGCTGGGCATAATCAATACCTTCCTCAAGCCGGTGCTTCTGATTCTCACGCTGCCGGCCACCATCCTCACGCTGGGACTGATGTTGCCGATACTCAATGGCCTGCTCCTGCTGCTGGTGGCGTGGCTGGTGCCGGGGTTCCGCATCGACGGCTTCTGGTACGGCGTGCTGGTGGCTCTGTTCGTTTCTGTCTTCAGCTTCTTCCTGAACTCGCTGCTCGGGCCCTACGGCGGGCGTCGGCCGGCCCGGATGACCGCCACCTTCACCGCCGCCGGGCGCGGCGAGGCGTCCGAGTCGCGCGCGGGCAACACCTACGAGGCCGAGCACTTCCGGGAAATCGAGGACAAGGAAAAGTAGGCGCCGGCCGCGCCGGCATGCCTCCCTGCAGTCTCGCGGCGCTTTGGTAAACTCCGCCGCGCGACTCGGCACTCGCGCCTGCCACTGGGCTGGGTCGGCGGCCATCGCGGCCGTCTGAGGGCCATCGGCGCGAAATCCCCGATTGACCGCGGCCGCCGAAGAAATAGATACTCTCCGGCGTGCCGCTGGATTTCCTATTCTCTTGCGAAGCCGCTACAGGACCTCGGCCGTGACTTGGCCGGAGGTATCGTTCGCGGGCACCAGGCATGGAAAGCCGCAGCGGAGTGCTGCGCCGTCCCGACGGGTATCTCAGCGTGCGTGCTGGGAGTCCGAACGCTGCCGCATGGGGCAATGCCCAGCGCGCTCGATATTCTTCCGCCGCACCCGGCTGGATCACCTATGACGGCAATGCTTCGCGTGCTCGTGCTCTACGCCCATCCCAATCATGAGGTGTCGCGTGCCAACCGCGCGCTGCGCGCCGCGATCGANNTCGTGTTCCAGCATCCGATGCAGTGGTACAGTGCGCCAGCGATCCTGAAGGAGTGGGAGGACAGAGTGCTCGAGAACGGCTGGGCCTATGGCGAAGGCGGCGAAAGGCTGCGCGGCAAGCGTTTTATGCAGGTGGTGAGCACGGGAGGGCATGCCGAGTCCTACCGGCACGGCGGCAAGGCCCACTTCACCGTCCCCGAGCTGCTGCGCCCGTTCGAGCAGATGGCGCACTATTGCGGCATGATTTATCTTCCGCCGTTTGTCACGTATGAGGCGCGCGAGATCGACGACAGCGCGATCGCGGCCCAGGCCGGGCGCTATCGCGCTCTCCTGGACGCAATTCACCACGGCGAGGTGCCCGCGCGATTTCACACCATTCCCGGGCAGGGCTGAACGTGGAAGCGGGATTTCTCTCTCAGATGCTCGTTTACCTTGCCGCGGCGGTGATCGTCGTGCCCGTGTTCAAGCGCCTCGGCCTCGGCTCGGTGCTCGGCTTTCTGGTGGCCGGAATCATCATCGGGCCGTGGGGCCTCCAGCTCATCTCCGACGTNNGTCGGCCTCGAGCTGGATCCGCGCCGGCTGTGGAGCATGCGCCGGCCGGTGTTCGGCCTGGGCGGCGCCCAGATCGCGGTGACGATTGTCGCGGTCACGGGAATCGCTTATGCGCTCGGCCAGAGCATCACCGTCGGGATCGTGGCCGGAATGGGCTTCGCGCTGTCTTCGACGGCAATCGTGCTCGCGACGCTTGCCGAAAAGAATCTCCTGCCCACGCCCGCCGGCCAGGGGTCGTTCGCCGTGCTGCTCGCGCAGGATCTCTCGGTGATTCCCCTCCTGATGGTGCTCGCGCTGCTTGCGCCGGGGGCGACGGGAACCGACTTCGATTTCCTCGCCGCGGGCAAGGCGATCGGGGTCATTGCGGCGGTGATTTTCGCCGGGCATGCATTGTTGCGGCCAGTATTGCGTTACATCGCCAACACCCGGCTCCGCGAGATCTTCGTCGCGTTCTCGCTGCTCTTGGTCCTTGGCACTGCGGCACTCGTTCATTGGGTGGGGCTTTCGATGGCGCTCGGCACCTTTCTAGCCGGGGTGCTGCTCGCGGATTCCGAGTACCGCCACGAGCTGGAGCTCGACATCGAGCCGTTCAAGGGCCTGCTGCTGGGCCTTTTCTTCATCGCAGTGGGGATGTCCGTCGACGTCGGGCTTTTCGCCCGTGCTCCTCAGATCGTGGTGGGTCTCGCGCTCGGCGTGGTCGTGCTGAAGATTGCCCTGCTCTTTCCGCTTGCGCGGCTTTTCGGGCTCGGCGGACGCGACGCCGTGCTGTTTGCATTGATGCTGTCGCAGGCGGGCGAATTCGCATTTGTCGTATTCGGCGCTGCGGGCACGCAGGGGATCTTGCCGCGCGAGACCGTCGACCTGTTCAACGCGGTCGTGACAGCATCGATGCTCACCACGCCGCTTCTCCTCTTCGCCCATGAGCGCTTTGTCGTGCCGCGGCTGGGGCGCGGGGCGGAACGCGCCGCCGATCTCATCGAGGAGCAACAGCCGGTGATCGTCGCCGGTTTCGGGCGGTTCGGCCAGATTGTCACACGTTTGTTGCAGAGCCGCGGGATCGGCGCCACGATCATCGACCACGATCCGAACCAGATCGAGCTCGTTCGTCGCTTCGGCTGGAAGGCATACTACGGCGACGTCACCCGTCTTGACCTGCTCGAGAAGGCAGGCGCCGCCAAGGGGAAGTTGCTGATCGTGGCGGTAGATGATTCCGACACCGCCCGCGCCGTGGTGCAGCTCGCCCGCAGCCGCTTCCCGCATCTGGCTATCCTGGCGCGCGCGCACGACCGAACGGCCGCCTACGAATATGTCGAGCTCGGCGTGCCGGCGATTCGCGAGACGTTCGGCTCGGCGCTCGAGGCCGGCGAGCGCGCGCTCCGGATGCTCGGAGTCAGTGCCCATGCGGCGTGGCGGTTTGCGCAGTGGTTTCGCCGGCACGACGAGGAGGAACTCGCGCTGCTCGCCGCACACCGGCATGATCAGAAGCGGTTGATCGAGCGTGCCCAGAAGGCCCGCGACGACCTCGAGCAGCTGCTGCGTGACGAAGAAGGGCGAAACCGTCGCGGCGGCGAAGGCGGGTGGAACTGAGTCACCTGCCAACCCGGGCACGAAGGTTCAGGAAAAGGGTGGAAGCCGCTGCTGTTCCACCCCGGCCCGAGCGAACGGTGCTTCGAAGCCGATCGGGCGCTGACGCCGCAGGACGTTGATGACCTCGCCGCGACCTGGAAGGCCGTGGCCCGCAGTATCTGCGGAACGCCGTACCCGCGGTGGTGTCGAATCTAAAGCCCGTCAGCGGTGGCGGGGCGGGCGGTATTGAAACCATGATCAGGAGAGAGATGACATGACAGACATTCGTCGTTGGGCTGCATGGCTGCTGGTGCCCGCGCTGATGGTGAGCGCCGTGGCAACGGCCCAGGAATACCGCAAAAAGGCGCCGGAAGGCGCCGAGGTGTACATCATCACGCCCCAGGATGGGGCGACGCTGAAATCTCCCGTGGTGGTCCGGTTCGGCCTCAAGGGGATGGGCATTGCGCCGGCAGGCATGGCGAAGGAGAAGACCGGTCACCACCACGTGCTCATCGATACGGACGTCAAGGACGTGGACTTGACCAAGCCGCTGCCAGCTTCCGACAAGATCAAGCATTTCGGCGGCGGCCAAACCGAGGTCACGCTGGATCTGACCCTTGGGACGCATACCGTGCTGCTCGTGCTGGGTGACGAGAACCACGTGCCTTTCGATCCCCCGGTGATGTCGAAAAAGATCACCATCACCATCGAGTAATCACCGCCCGGCGGGGCGGGATGATTTTAATACCGGTTACGCGGCGCGCTGCGCAGCGGCTGGCGGGAAACACAGGGGCCGTAAAGCACCCGCCCCGAGGCCTCCAGCATCGCCTTCTCGCCGTCCAGGTAGAGCGCGTAATTCCGATCGGCGTACTTCTCCTGGGCCGCGCTGCCGGCACGCATCAGCGTCACGGGCCTGCCGTCGATGACCACCGAAGCCGACTGGCCGTCGGGGGTTCGCGTGACCTGCAATACCCTATTGTCGGCGCACCCGTATTCGATCCGCGGCGGCAGCACCGTTTCGTACACGCCGCCGCAGCCCGTGAGCAAAGCGGCCGTCAACCATCCGGCGACGGCGACCCGTGCGCCAATCGGGGTACTCGGAATTCTATGCATGGATGGATTCGTGTCGAAACCGCGACCAATCCGGGGCCGCACCCGGTTCTTGCTGAGCTGCCCGAAGGCTATTCAGCGACTGGATAGGGTCCCCGCGGCGCCGGCGGCAGCTCTGGCTGTTCTTCCGCCGCGGGCTGCTCGCCAGCTTCGCTTTCCGCCCGGGGCTGAGCCGTTGGAGGTTCCGGTTTGGGGGCGGGCGGGGGCGGTGTCGCGCCGGCGGACTTGGGGTAGCCGGCAATATCAAGCGCGGAATGCCATTGGCTTTCCTCGTACCCGCGTACCACGTTGTTGCCGACCTTCAGCACCGGCACCTCCAACTGCCCGCCGAGTAGCTTTGACAGTTCCTCCTGGTCGTCGGGCTGCTGCGCGTTCTTCTCCGAAAACGGAATCCCGCGCTTGGCGAGGAGACTTCGGGCCTTGGTGCAGGCGTCGCCGCAATCAGTGATGTAGAGGGTCACGGGGAAATTCTTGGCCGCCATCTGGGTGGCATAGGGGAGCTGGGAGGTATCCTCGGCAGGAGCGCCCTTCAGCCGCTTCTTCTCCACCTGCTTGGCGGAAGCCGGAGGCGGCGTATCGCTGTAATGGACCCTGCCTTCGGAATCCACCCAACGGTACAGCGTACCGCCGTGGACCAAAGCCGAAAACGCGACAAAAGTCACGGCGCAGGCAAGGGCCAGCTTCATGGCCTGAAGCTTAGCACAAACCCAATCTGCCGGAAGCGGCGGCTATGCCGAAACCATGCGCGATGGCCGTCCGCGCTTCACCGGCCCCCTGCTTCCTGGCTCATGCCGCTGCCTCAGGAGGGCTCCGTGAGAAACCGGCGCGTCTCGCCTTCGGCAGCGTGCGGCATTCGCACGGGCGCATCCCCTACGGGGCGCGTCCGTAGGGCGGAAGAGGGGGCCCCGCATTGCGGGGATCTGACCCCGGAGACGCGCAAGGGGCCGAGCGTGCCGCGCCGGTGGCCGGCTACGCGGTCGCATCCCGCAGAAAGCGGGTCCCTGCTCCGCGCTTCACCGGCCCCCTGCTTCCTGGCTCATGCCGCTATGCCTCAGCAATGCGTCGATGTTGGGTTCGCGGCCGCGAAAGGCGACGAAGGACTCCAGGGCGGGCCGGCTGCCGCCCACGGCAAGGATTTCACGCCAGAATCTTTCCCCGACCCGGGGATCGGTGACGCCGTTCTCCTCGAAGGCGCTATAGGCATCGGCCGAAAGCACTTCGGCCCATTTGTAGCTGTAATAACCCGCGGCATAGCCCCCCGCGAAGATGTGGGAGAAGCTGTGAGGAAAACGGTTGAAGGATGGCGGGACGAACACGGCCACTTCCTTGCGCACTTCCGCCAGCAGTCCCATCAGGCCTTGGTCGCCGTCGGGATCGAAGGCGCTGTGCAGCAGCATGTCGAACAGTGCGAACTCGATCTGGCGCAGGGTCTGCATTCCGCTCTGGAAGTTTTTCGCCGCCAGCATCTTGTCGAACAGGGCCCGGGGCAACGGCTCGCCGCGTTCCACGTGCCGGGTCATGGGCACCAGTACCGCCCACTCCCAGCAGAAGTTCTCCATGAACTGCGAGGGCAGTTCCACAGCGTCCCACTCCACGCCATTGATCCCGGACACGCCCAAGTCCTCCACCCGGGTGAGCAGGTGGTGCAGCCCGTGGCCGAACTCATGGAACAGGGTGATCACCTCGTCATGAGTGAATAGCGCGGGCCGATTGCCTACCGGCGCCGAAAAGTTGCAGGTGAGGTAGGCCACCGGATCCTGGATGCCGGCAGGAACCCGGCGCCGGGTGATGGCGTCATCCATCCACGCGCCGCCGCGCTTGCTCGCTCGGGCGTAAAGGTCCAGATAGAACTGGCCCACCGTCCTGCCGCCGCCGTTGGTAATCCGGAAGAACTTGACGTCGGGGTGCCAGACCGTGGCTTCCGCCTGGCGGATGGACAGCCCGTACAGCCTCTCCACCAGCCCGAACATCCCGGGAAGCACAGTCGTTTCGGGAAAGTACTGCTTGACCTCCTGATCCGAGAACGCGTAGCGCTTGAGGCGCAACCGCTCGCTGGCGTATGCCAGGTCCCAGGCCTCCAGCCGGGAGAGCCCCAGCTCCGCGGCGGCGAACTCCCGCACCTCGGCCAGATCCCGCTCGGCGAACGGCTTGGCCCTTTGGGCCAGGTCGCGCAGAAAATCCAGCACCTCCTGGGGTGAGCGCGCCATCTTGGGCACCAGGGACACCTCGGCATAGCTTCCGTAGCCCAGAAGCCGCGCCTCCTCCCGGCGCAGCCGCAGCAGCTGCGTCATGGCTCCGGTGTTGTCCCACTCAGGATTCTCTCCCAGGTCCGAGGCCCGGGTGACGTACGCCCGGTACATCAGCTCCCGCAGCGCGCGATTTTCCGCGTATTGCATGACCGGCAGATAGGAGGGCATGTGCAGGGTGAACTTCCATCCCTGGTAGCCGTCCTCCTCGGCTGCGGCCCGCGCCGCCTCCAGCACGTCCTCGGGGATCCCCGTCAGTTCCTCCCGGCGATCCACGTAGTGCTTGAAGTGGTTGGTGGCGTCCAGCAGGTTGTCGCTGAAATTCGAGGAAAGCGTCGCCAGTTCTTCCTGCACTTCCTTGAACCGCCCGCGCTTGTCGGGCGGCAGCTCGGCGCCTCCCAGCCGGAAATCCCGCAGTTCATCTTCCACGATTTTCCTGCGCGTCGCGCTGAGCCCCTCGAACTCCGGAGAAGAGCGTAGTCGCTTGAACTTTTCGAACAGCGCCTGGTTCTGGGAAAGATCGGTGTAGTAGGCAGTGATCTTCGGCAGGTTCGCGTTGTAGGCCTCGCGAAGCTCCGGGCTGTTCATGACCGCGTTCAGGTGCCCCACCTGGCCCCAGGCCCGGGCCAGCCGCTCGTTGGCATCCTCCAGGGGTTGCACGAACGTATCCCAGGCGGGAGCGGCCGGGTCCTCCTCGATCCGCTGAACCAGGGCTCGGTTCTCGGCCAGGAGCTGATCGACGGCGGTCCCGACATGTTCGACCCGGAATTCGGAAAACCGCGGTATTCCCGAGAAATCAAGAAGCGGATTGGTCATCGTCGAATCTCCCGCAAAAGCAGCCCGGGTAGGATAGCCCACGGGGCTCTTGAGTTCCCCCGGCAGACGGCTAGGCTTCGAAAACGATGTGTCCGCCCACCAGCGTGAAGCGGACCTGCCCCCGCATTTCCAGTCCGGCGAATGGGGTGTTCTTGCCCTGACTGAGCAGCGCCCCCGGCTCCACGCGCCACCAGGCGTCGGGGTCAAACACGCAGACGTCGGCCGTGGCCCCCGGCGACAAGTGCCCGGCGTCTATGCCCATGATTCGTGCGGGGGCGTGAGTGACCTTGGCCAGCGCCTGCTGGAGGGACACCCCGCATTCCTCGGCCCACTTCAGGGCGAGCGGCAGCAGCAACTCGAGACCCGTGGCCCCCGCCTCCGATTCGCCAAAGGGTATCTGTTTGGCGTCGTCGTCAACCGGGGTGTGGTCGGAGCACAGGGCGTCGATCGTTCCGCTTCGCAGTCCCTCGCGCAAGGCGTCCCGGTCGCGGGCCGTGCGCAGCGGCGGGATCAAGTGGGCATTGGAATCGAAGAATCCGATATCCATCTCCGAGAGGTACACGTGGTTGATGCTCACGTCGCAGGAGACGGGCAGCCCCCGCTCTTTGGCGCCGCGCACCATATCCACCCCCTCGGCGCTGGACACGCGGCAAAGGTGAACCCGGGCGCCTGTTTCGCGGGCGAGTTGCAGTATCCGGGCCAGAGCGACGGTTTCCGCCACCGCCGGAATCCCCGCCAGTCCAAGCCGGGCCGCCACTTCGCCGTCATGGGCGACGCCCCGGCGAACAAGAAAGGCATCCTCCGGCCTCAACCATACCGAAAAGCCGAACGTCGCCGCGTACTGCAAAGCGCGCATCAGCACCAGGGTATCGGTGAGGGGTTCGTCGGCGTGGCTGTATGCGATGCAGCCCGCATCGCGAAGTTCCGCCATCTCGGTCAGGCGCTCTCCCTTGAGTCCCTGGGTGAGAGCCCCCACGGGGTAGACGTGGGCCTGATTCAGAATCTTCGCCTTGTACTTGAGCATTTCCACCAGGCCCGGCTCGTCCAGGGGCGGATCGGTGTCCGGGGGGCAGGCGAGGCTGGTGACGCCCCCCGCGACGGCCGCACGCATTTCTGACTCCAGCGTAGCCTTGTACTCGAAACCCGGCTCCCGCAGCCGGGCAGCGAGGTCGACGAGCCCCGGGCACACCACGAGGCCGGTGGCGTCAATGACCCGGTTGGGCGTAAATCCGCCGGGGCGGCTGCCCACGCCGGCAATCTTGCCCGCCGCGACGTAGAGGTCGCGCACCGCGTCCACGCCGTTTTGCGGGTCTACCAGCCGTCCGTTCTTGATATGGATCTTCATCGGCAGTCAGCGGTCAGTGGCCGGTCCGGAGAGCGGGAAGGCCGCTTTCTGTTCACGGTTAATCATTGGCAGCCGGCGGCGAGCTCCCGGCAAGGATGCTCATCACCGCCATGCGTACCGCGATCCCGAACGTAACCTGGGGCAGGATCACCGATTGCGGACCGTCCGCCACGGCGGAGTCGATCTCGACCCCCCGGTTCATGGGCCCGGGGTGCATCACGATGGCATCCGGCCGGGCCCGGGCGAGCTTGTCGGGCGTGAGCCCGTAGTACTTGAAATATTCTTGCGCGCTGGGCAGCAGCGCCCCCTGCATACGCTCGTTCTGGAGCCGCAGCATGAGCACCACGTCCACGTCCCGGAGCCCTTCCGCCATGTCATGAAAAACGTGCACGCCGAGGCGCTCGACTTGGGCCGGCAGGAGGGTCTTGGGAGCGACCACGCGGATCTCGGGTACGCCGAGGATGGAAAGCGCGTGGACTTGGGACCGCGCCACCCGGGAATGCAGCAGGTCCCCGACGATGGCCACCCGCAGGTCCCTAAACTCCTTTTTGTAGTGGCGGATGGTATACATGTCCAGCAGAGCCTGGGTCGGGTGCGCGTGGCGGCCATCGCCGGCGTTGATCACGTGGATGCCGGGACGCAGGTGGCGCGCGATGAGATAGGGGGCGCCGCTTTCCGCGTGGCGCACGATGAACATGTCGGCGTGCATCGCGGAGAGGTTGTCGATGGTGTCCAGCAGGCTCTCGCCCTTGGTCTGGCTGGAGGTGCTAATGTTGAGGTTGACCACGTCCGCCGAGAGCCGCTTGGCGGCAATCTCGAAAGTGGTGCGGGTGCGGGTGCTGGGCTCGAAGAAAAGGTTGAATATGGCTTTGCCCCGCAGTAGTGGCACCTTTTTCACTTCGCGCTCGGTGACCCCCACGAAGGACGCGGCCGTGTCCAGGATCTGGGTCAGCACCGGGGCCGGCAGGCCCTCGATGGAAAGCAGGTGCTGGAGCTTTCCTTCCTTGTCGAGTTGCGGGTTGGCCTGCATGTTTTCGTCGGCGGATCAGGGTCGCATCACGCTGAGCCGGAACCGGCCCTCCGCGTCGCGCTCGAGGTTGATGTTTTCTCCGCCGGGCAGGGAGATCACCGCGCCGACGAAGGCGGCCGCCACCGGAAGCTCTCGACCGCCCCGGTCCACCAAAGTTGCGAGGCGGATCCGGGCGGGACGCCCGTAATCGAACAGCTCGTTTACAGCCGCGCGGATAGTGCGGCCGGTGTAGAGGACGTCGTCGATCAGCAAGATATCGCGCCCCTCGACGTCGAACGGAATCTCAGAGGGCTTGACGTCCGTTTTCAGGCCGCGCCGCTCGTAGTCGTCCCGGTAAAAGGAGACGTCGAGAGTGCCTAGCGGCACGCCGATGCCAAGCTCCCGGTGCAGGCGCTCCGCGAGCCAGGCGCCGCCGGTACGGATGCCGACCAGGGCGGTTTCCGGACCAATCACCTCGCGTAGTTGCTCCAGCAACCTGCGGACCAGGGTTTCGGCGTCGGGTAAGTCAGCGGCGCTCATCGAAAAACGCCTGCAGGATTTGCTGGGCGGCGACCGTGTCGAGGGCGCCTTTGCGCCGCCGCGGCGCGACCCCGACGTCCCGCAGCGCCTGCTCAGCGGTGGCTGAGGTATAGCGTTCGTCGATCACGACCGCCGCGACGCCGAATTCGGATTCCAGTCGGGCCGCGAATCGGCGCGCCGCCCGGGTGAGTTCATGCTCCGCGCCGTCGGGATGGAGCGGGACGCCCACCACCAGCACTACGGGGGACCACTCCCGGATCAGCGACGCGATGGCGGCGACCTGCCGCTCCCGGCCCTCAACGCGCAGCGTGGTCAGGGGATGCGCGAGGCCAAGGGAGAGTTCACCCACGGCAACGCCAATGCGCTTCTCGCCGTAATCGAAGGCAAGCGCGGTGCCGGTTTTGGCAACATCGGGAGGAGAGGAAGAGGGTGGAAGTGGGGGACCGCCGGCAGCCGCCCGGGTGGCCCCGGGCTTGCGCTGCGCGCTAGGCATGTCCCGCATCCTCCGCGAGACTCGCGAAGTCGATGCCCAGGAGGTGCATGGCGGCCGGAAGCCTCTCCTCCGCCGCGAGATCGAAGATAAGGTCCGGCTTGGCCTGCACGGTGAGCCAGGAGTTGTCGGCGATTTCCTGCTCGAGCTGCCCCGGCGCCCAACCGGCGTAGCCAAGGGTCACCAGCATCTGGCGCGGACCCTCGCCGCGCGCTGCCGCCACCAGGATGTCCTTGGAGGTGGTGAGCCCCACCTCGTCATGCACCTTCACGGTGGATTGCCAGCTGCCCAGGGGGCGATGCAGGACAAACCCCCGGTCCATTTGCACCGGCCCGCCGAACAGCAGGGGCTCCTCGGTGAGCCGGGCCGGCTTCACTTCCACGCCGACCTGCTCGAACAGGGCACCCAGGGTCATGTCGATGGGCCGATTGATTACCAGTCCCAGGGCTCCCTGTTCGTTGTGCTCGCACAAATAGGTCAGGGTCCGGGAAAAAAACGGGTCCTGAAGCGTCGGCATCGCGATCAGGAAGTGGTCTGTGAGGTTCATACTGGGACCTATCAATAATCATTGTAAACCGCGCGGCGGCGCATCACAATTTTGACCCGATGCCGACCTACGACCGATCCCTTTGCTGGTTCAGGCGCGATCTTCGCAGCCACGACCACGCGGCCCTTTCCCACGCCCTGCGTTCCAGTGGCCGGGTATGGTGCGTCTTCGTCTTCGACACCGAGATTCTGGATGCGCTTCCCGACCCCGCCGATCGGCGGGTCGAGTTCATCTGGCGGAGCCTGCGCGAGCTGGAGGAGGCGCTGCGACGGAAGGGGGGTGGCCTGTGGGTATTGCACGGACGCGCGAGGGAGGTCATCCCGGCGCTCGCATCCCGCCTGGACGTGCAGGCGGTGTTCGCCAACCACGATTACGAGCCGCGGGCCGTGGACCGGGACGACGCCGTGGGCCGTGCGCTTGCCGCCCAGGGGGTAAATTTTCGAACCTTCAAGGATCAGGTGCTCTTCGAAAAGGACGAAGTGCTGACCCGGGACGGCCGGCCCTTCAGCGTATTCACCCCGTATCGCAATGCCTGGCTCGACAGGCTGCATGCCGGTGCCGTCGCAGAGCACCCCGTGGAATCCCACTGCGGGGCCCTTGCCGATCCCGGCCAGCCCCCGTTTCCCTCCCTCGAGTCCATCGGATTCCGCAAGACCAATCTCGTCGAACTGGGCGTTCCCACCGGCATGTCCGGCGCCCAGGCGTTATTCCGGGATTTCAAGGAGCGGGTCGATTCCTACCGGGATAGGCGCGACTATCCGGCGCTGAGGGGACCTTCGTATCTCTCCGTACACCTGCGCTTCGGAACCGTCTCGGTGCGGGAGCTGGCGCGTTTCGCCCTGAGCCGGGGTGGCGACGGGGCACAAACCTGGCTGAGCGAGTTGATCTGGCGGGAATTTTACGCCCAGGTCCTTTGGCATCACCCCCGGGTGGTGAACCACGCCTTCCGCCCGGAACTGGATACCCTGCCGTTCCCGAGCAATCCGGAAAAATTCAGCGCCTGGTGCGAAGCCCGCACCGGCTACCCCTTGGTCGATGCCGCCATGCGCCAGATCAATCTCTCCGGCTACATGCACAATCGGCTGCGGATGGTGGCGGCCTCGTTCCTGGTGAAGGATCTGCACGTGGACTGGCGCCTGGGAGAGCGATACTTTGCCGACAAGCTGATTGACTACGACTTGGCGTCCAACAACGGCGGCTGGCAATGGGCGGCTTCCACCGGGTGCGATGCGCAGCCATATTTCCGCATCTTCAATCCCGTGTCCCAGTCCAGAAAGTTCGATGCCGAGGGAAAATTCATCCGCGGGTACCTGCCCGAGCTGGCGGCGGTGCCGGCGGCGGCGATCCACGAGCCCTGGAAAATGGATGCCGAGGCGCAACGCGCCTCGGGGGTGGTCATCGGCCGCGACTATCCTGCGCCGGTGGTGGACCACGGCGCAGCGCGGCGATTCGCGCTGGAGCTGTACGGCAAAGCGGGCAAGGCCAGATAATGGCGCGTTTCAGGACGCCAAGGCTGGCGCCTCGCGCTTAAGCAACTCCGCGATGTGGCCCAGCAGCTCGTCCTCCTGATAGGGCTTGCCGAGGTAGACGTTCACGCCCAGGTCCTTGGCGTAGCTTCGGTGCTTGTCCGCGGTGCGCGAGGTAATCATGATGATGGGCACGTGCTTGGTGCGTGGATTCGCCCGCAGGTGCTTGGTCAGATCAAAGCCGTCCATGCGCGGCATTTCGATGTCGAGCAGCATGATGTCGGGTATTGTTTCCTCGATCTGTTGCAGGGCATCGAGGCCGTCCTTGGCGGTCATCACCTGGTACCCCTCCCGCGCCAGCAGGCGGCCCGTGATCTTGCGCACGGTGAGGGAGTCGTCAACGATCATCACCACTGGAGGGGCTGCCACCAACTCTTCGGACTTGGCGGGAGCGGGGGGCACCGACAGTTCCAGGAGTTCCTCCCGCTGGGCGAATTGGGCGGGGTTGATAATCAGAACGACCTGCCCGGTTCCGAGCACCGTGGCTCCCTCGATTCCCGGGACCCGCGACAGCTGGGGACCGATGTTCTTGACCACCACTTCCTGGTTGGAGGTGAGATCGTCCACGTGCACCGCCACGCGCTGCAGGCCGCTGCGCAGGAGGGCGACCTGGCTGAAGCGTTTTCCTTCCGGCAGGGATTCGGCGTCGCCCATGATGCGAGGCAAATAGTGGAACGGATAGACGTGTCCGCGGAACTCGATCTGCCGGGACTCATAGAGGGCCTTCAGTTCCTCGGGCTTTACCTGGCGCACCTGCTCCACCATGGCGGAGGGCACGGCGTAGGTGCGCGGCCCTGCACGAACCAGCACCACCTGGGCCACCGCGAGGGTGAGGGGCAGGTAGAGGGTGAAGGTGGTGCCCTGGTTTGCCGTCGAGGCGACTTCCACGCGTCCTCCCAGCGACGTGACTTCGCTGCGCACCACGTCCATCCCGACCCCGCGGCCGTATACTTCGGTCACCTCGGAGGCGGTCGAAAAACCAGGCGCGAAAATGAACTGCATGGCCTGCGCCTCGGTCACGTTCTGCCCTTCGGCCAGGAGCCCCAGCCCAACGGCCTTCTTCCGGATGTCCTGAAGGTTGAGCCCGGCCCCGTCATCGGCGAGTGAAATGGAGATCTCGTTGCCCTCCTGCTTCACTGAGATGCTCACGACGCCGCTTTCCGGTTTGCCGCACGCGACGCGCTCCTCGGGGCTCTCGATGCCGTGGGCCACCGCGTTGCGCAGCATGTGCTCGATGGGGGCGCTCACTTTCTCCATGACCCCCCGGTCCAGCTCCACGTCACCGCCGGTGATGACCAGCCGCGCCTTCCGCCCAATGTCCCGGGTCGCCTGACGCACCGTCCGGTAGAAACGCTCGGCATAGCTCGAGAACGGCACCGCCCGGACCCGCATCAGCTCTTGCTGCAACTCGCGGCTCATGCGGGCCTGCTGGAGCAACGCGATTTCGCTGTCGCCGATGTGTTTCAGCAGGTTCTGTTGGACGGTAGCGACGTCGTTCACGCTCTCCGCCATCATCCGGGTCAATTCCTGGAATCGGGTGAAGCGGTCGAACTCCAGGGGGTCGAACGCCTCGTGCCGGTCCTGCAGCTCGGAGAGCCGAGACTGCATTTGGCCCTCTGCCTGAATTTCCATCTCGCGCAGCTGGCCCCGGAGACGCACGACGTTTTCCGTCAATTCCAGCAGCGCCAGGCGCAGCGAGTGAATCTCGGCCTCGATTCGGGAGCGCGCGATACTGACTTCCCCGGCCTCGTTAACCAGTCGATCCAACAGGTCGGCCCGCACCCGCAGGAACGAGGTACGGCCGGCCTCGGGCACCACCGGCAAGGGCGTCGCCGACCAAGAGGGCGGCATGGCCATCTCGCGGCCCGCAGGCGCTGCTTCGGGTGCCACCGGTACCGGCTCCAGGGCAGGTGCTTCCTCCGGGGCAGCGAGCTCTGCTCCCGGCTTTTGGAGCACATCCAGGGCATTCATGAGCCGGTCAAACCGCTCCTCGATGTCGTCGAGCAGGGCGGCCGGCGGTTCGCCCTCTTCTAGCGCCATGCCAACCCGGGTTTCCATGCTATGCGCGAGTTCGCCAAGGCGCATTGCGCCGGCCATGCGCGCGCTGCCCTTGAGAGTGTGCAGCGCCCGGCGCAGCAACTGCGGGGCGTCGGGATCGGCAGGGTGGGCACGCCAGGCGCGCAGCTCCGCCCCCACCTGGGGAACGATTTCTCCGGCTTCCTCCAGGAACACCCGCAGCAGCTGGGGATCGATGTCGTCCCGCAGGGCACGCCGCTCCGCGGCTCGCGCTTCCTCGGCCGATGGCTCCCCGGCGCCGCGCATGAGAACCCCTTCGCTGGGAACCTCCTCCGCAAGGGGAGGCAGAGGCTCCTCCTCCGCCAGAATGCCCGGCATCTGATCGGCGCTGATCTCCAGCGCCTGACCGAGGGCGTTCTGCAGAGACCCGGTAAGTTCGATCGTAGCCTGCTGCTCTGCTTCGCTGGGGGATCGCTGCTCGCAGATGCCTTCGACCACGGATGCCAACAGGTCTACCGCTCGCCCGATCAGTTCCAGTTCGGGCTCGCCGATGCGGGTGGTGCCGTTCAATGCATTTTTCAGCCACTGCTCCAGGCCAAATGCCAGGTCGGCCGTGTCGGTGAGCCCCACCGTGCGGGTGATGCCGGAGAGCGTGTGCGCTGCCCGCATGAACTCGGCGCGCGGCGGCTCGTCGGGCCGCTCGCGGCGAGTCGCGAGTTCCCTGCGCAAGGCATGGGCATGCTGCCCCGCCTCGCGGCTGAAGATCAGGAACAGATCCTGGGGAATGGCGACCCCGCCGATGACGATTTCGGACGGTAACGGTGGTTCCGGCACGGGGGCTTCCGCGACCGGGACCGAAGGCACTTCCGGCTCCGCCGCCGGCGCCCTGGCGGGAAGCGCCACGGATTTCGCGCCAAGCGCCATGGCGCCGGAAAGCAGGTCGTCGGCCTCGATGACGGGCTGCCCTCCCTCGCGGAGGGTGGACGCCCAGGCCGAAAACCGATCGTGGGCGGACTCTATCAATCGAATCAATTCGTCGTTCGCGGGCCGCGCTTCCTCCAGCCAGCGATTCATCACCTGCTCGATGGCCCAGGCCACTTCGCCGAGGTCCCGGAGGCCGACCATGCGGCCGCTGCCCTTGAGCGTGTGGAATCCGCGGCGTATGGACACCAGCGCCTCGCGATCCTCGGGTCGTTCGCGGCAGGCCTGGAGCTTGGCGCCGATGGCGTCCAGGACGTCGCCCGACTCCTCGATGAAAATATCCAGCAATTCCGGCTCCACCGCAGGGGCAGCCAGTTCCTCCGGCGCCGGTGCTTCCCGAGGGGCCGCTTCGGCGGCCGGCGCCTCCGCCATCGGCGCAAGCGTTTCCTCGGGCACGGCACCGAGCAGGGACAGCACCGGCTCGAGGATCCGCTCATCGCGATCCGCCTCTTCCGCCCGCATGGCCTCCATGTAGAAGCCGAGGGCGCTGAGGGCGCTCGCCAGCAGTTCCATGCTGCCGCGGTCGGCGGGTGCGTCAGTCGCGGTCGCAAGCGTCCGGAGCAGGGATCGGCAGCCCCGCAGCACACGGGACGCCGCCTCGGCCTCGACCATGGCCAGCACGCCGGCAACCTGGGCCAACAGGGGCTCTACGCTGGCGAGTTCCGCGCGGCGCGCCGGGTTGCGGAAGAAGGCGTCGAGGATTTCCTCCGCCTGCTTGAGATTGACTTCGATTTCCCGGGTCAACTGCGCGATGATTTCCCGTTCCTCGGCGTGCCGCGTCGCGTCGTCGGTCTTCGGCAGCGGAGGCGCCTTGGATTCGTCCCAAGTTCCCAGGGCCGCGTGCCGGATTCTTCCCACCACGGCTTCCACGTGCTGAGGGAAATCCGGGGAGAGAACGTGGAACGAATCTATGGCGCCCTCCACCAGCAGGATGGCGGTGGCCATTTCCAGGGCCAGCCGGTCGTCGAGACGCTGGGGCCGCTGCCGCACCTCGGCCGCCGCGCCGCCGATCACGCTGATCAGCTTGGAGAGACTGCTGTTGCCCAGTTCCCGGGCCCCCTGCCTCAGGCGGGCGGCGTGCTGCAGAAGCTGGGGCAGGGACTCCAGGCTGCCGGTGCCCATGGTGCAGCGGACCCAGGCCTCCTTGACCCCGGCCAGCGCCTCGCGCATGTCGGCCAGGACAGGCTCATCCAGAGCGCGACCCGTTTCCTCCAAGGCCCGCTTCAGGGGGGAAGGAAGCAGTGCCTTGAGATGATAGGCATGCTGCACGTCCGCCACCCGTCCCGGGAGCGGTTGCGAGCGGCTTACCTGCCACAGGACTTCCCGCAAAAGCCGCTCATCTGCGGTCGGCTGTCCCTCGGCGAGGCGGCGCATCTGCTGGTCAATCTTGCCGCAGACATGCTTGGCAGAGAGTTCCGCGCTGATTCCGTCCCCTTGCAGGGCTTCCATGAAGGCGCTGCAGACCCACCAGAATGCCCGGTCCTGGGGTTTGTCCACGGACTCTTCGATCTTGAACACGGCCCGGGCCATCTCGCCAACCTGTCCCTGATCCTCGGGATTGCGCAGCCAGCCGAGAAGGGCCCGCTGGAAACGCGCCCGCTCGCCCCTCAGCACCATGCTGAGTTCCGCCGGCGACAGATGCGTCTCGGCGGCAGGCGGAGCCGCGGGCGAGAGGTCGGGGAAGAACAGATCGACCTCGGAGGCGCTTTGCCCCCGCGCCAGGGCTGTCTCCCGGTAAAGCGGGTAGAGCGACAAGGGAGTGTTCGGCTTTCCTCGCTGCAGGTCGTCGAGGAAGCCGAGGACCGCGCCGATGTCGCGGGAAAGAAGCTGCATCAGGGCCGGCTCGGGCCGCAGATCGGGTCCTTCCAGGGCGCTCATCACCGCTTCCAGTTCCTGGCAAAAACGCGCGACGCCGTGCAGTTCCAGCATCCGGGCGGCACCCGTGACCTGATGCAGATGGATGCGGGCGTCGCGGACTCTTTCGAAATCGGTGGGGTGGGCCGCGAACTGCTCGAGACACTGGCGCGCGAGGACGAGCTCCTTGTCAGCCTCACCCTTGACCCAGACCAGGGGGACGACGTTCAGAGAAGTTTGAGCGCTCATGGAGGCCGTTCGCTATACCTTGAAGTTCGCCACCGAGTCCCGCAACTCGTTGGCCAGGGCCGAAAGTTCGCCGATGGACTGGGCCGTGAGCTTGGTGCCCTCGGTGGTCTGCTCCGTGATGGCCAGGATGTCCCGCATGTTGCTGGCGACCCGGGTTGCGGATTCCGCCTGGGTGCGGGTCGCGCTGGAAATGGCACCAATCAGCTGGGCCAGATCGCGGGATACCTTGCCGATTTCCTCGAGTGCCTGGCCCGCGGCATCCGAGAGGCGGGTGCCTTCGACCACACCCTGGGTGCTCTGCTCCATGGCAGCGACGGCATCGTGGGTATCGGCCTGAATTGCCTTGACGATCCCGCTGATCTGCTTGGTGGCCTGGGCGGAGCGCTCCGCCAGCCGCTGAACCTCCTCCGCCACCACCGAAAAGCCGCGTCCCGCTTCCCCCGCGGATGCGGCCTGAATGGCGGCGTTCAATGCCAGCACGTTGGTCTGCTCGGTAATGTCCGAGATCAGCTCCACGATCTCGTCGATTTCCTGAGAGCTCTCGCCCAGGCGCTTGATGCGCTTCGCGGTTTCCTGGATCTGACCGCGAATCTCGTTCATGCCGCTGATGGAGTTCTGCACTGCGGCCGAACCTTTCTCCGCAGCGCCCAGGGATTGCTGCGCCACCTTGGCGGACTCCGAGGCGCTCTCGGACACCTGGGTCATGGAGCGGGCCATCTGCAGCACCGCGCTGGTCGTTTCCTGGATCTCCGTCGACTGCTTGTAGGCCGCCTCGAGCAGGCGGGAGGACACCGCCCGGGCTTCGCCGGAAGCTCTGGTCACCTTCTCGGTGGTAAGGTTGATCCGCTGGACGATGTCCCGCAGTTCGCCGACCGTGAAGTTGATGGAGTCGGCAATGGCTCCTGTCATGTCCTCCGTCACCGAAGCGGAAACGTTGAGGTCGCCCTCCGCCAGGCTCCCCATTTCGTCCAGGAGCCTGAGAATAGCTTCCTGGTTGCGCTTGTTTTCTTCCTCGCTCTGCCGCTGGCGCTGACGGGCTTCCGTGACCAGCACCCGGGTGAAGGCGATGGCAAACCACGCTGCAAGCGCCGCCAGCACCGCGGTAAGCAGGCCTTCCCACACGCCGCTGCTGGTCTGCTGGCGGAAGGCTTCCGTCATGCGGCGGCTGCCATCTATCAGGCTCTTCTCGGCGGCTACTTGCACCGGGGTCGCCGACTGCTTCGCCTCGCCGACCACCTTGAGTCCCGCGAGCATCTTGTCGATATGGGGCGCAACGCTGCCAAAAACCCCGGCAAGCTTTTCCACGCGCTCGCGGACCGCCGGGCTTCCGGAAACGGCGCGCAGGGCTTCCGTCACCGCCTTTTCACCTCCCTCGAGGTCGCGAGCCCCGGGTCCCGGCTCGCTCCGCGAGAGGATGTGCTGCGCGGCCCGGGGGATGCGGGTGGAGTAGGTAACCAGCTGGCTGGCGTGGAACATATCGCGCGCAGGGGCGCCGCCCTGGGTCAGGCTGGCGAGGATCTGCTCGGAGAGTTCCTGCATCTGGCCTTCCGCGCCATTGATGGCCCTGGAGCTCTTTTCCAGCTCGATCATCGGCTTCTCCAGGCTCAGTAGCGCCGCGAGCCGCGGGCGCAGCTCCTGCCACTCGCGGTCCACTTCCACCACCGCGCCTTGGAGCCGTTCCGGTGCCGCACGGATATCACCACCGCCCCTGAGTAACCCCTCGAGGTTGGAATTGAGGACCTGCTCGACGCGTCTCAGCTCGTTGAATGCCTCCGGTTGCCCCGCGGCGGCCTGCTGGGTAAACCTCGGCAGCTGGCTCATGGCCAGCTGTATCTCGGCCGCGGCCTGGAACTGCGCCTTGAGCGCCTGCTGGTTTATGATGTACCAGACCAGGGGCATGAAGGCGAGAATGCCGAAGACTGCCCAGAGCGTGCCCCAGGTGGTCAGCTGCTGACGGACCGCCTGGGCCCTGGCCTTGGCGGTTTCCGGGCTGTAAGCCAAAGCGGCCGCCGCGGCGTCATCGGCAACCCTGCCGAGCGTGCTGAGCCTGTTTTGCTCCATGTCTGCTCCCGTCTTGGTGCCGTTCTTGTGGTCAGTCCGCGGAGGGTTCCTGGGGGGCGCCGGTGAACACGTCCATCCGCCGGTATATGCCGACGTTCAGAAAATCCGGGTAGCGCATGAGGAAGCCCACGTCCAACTCCTTCCACCGCGACCCCTCGTCGTCCCGGTATTCGCCCGCAACCCAGAGCGGACGCTCGCCTTCGGAGTCCAAAACCCGGAACTGCCCCGGGCTGCGCAGACCAAACACCCGCCGCACCAGGATTCCCGCATTCACCCCGAATCGCGGATGGACGAGCAACATGCGGTTGTCAAGGGCGGGCAGGGTGGGTCCGCAACCGGTCAGCGCCGCAAGGTCGGTGACGCCATAAAGGGTGCCGCGCACATTTGCCACGCCCCGGAACCATGAGTGGGTGAGCGGCACCGGCACGAGATTGGGCACCGGTACGACCTCGCTGATGGATGACAGGTCAACCAGCCATTTCTCCTCGTTGACCTCGACGCCCAGCTTGGACACCGGAGCATCCTCGGTGGCCGCGGCGCTTTCGAGGCGCTTCAGCACCTGCTGGTGAAACTCGCGGAGCGGGATTTTTCGCGCCATGGAAAATCGAGGTAAGCGTCCCCCTTGCGGGCGTCACCTCAGCGCGGCGATCTTTTCCAGGAGCTGTTTCTGGTCCACGGGCTTCACCAGGTAGTCGCGGGCGCCTTGGCGCATTCCCCAGATCTTGTCCGTTTCCTGCCCCTTCGAGGTGCACATGATCACCGGGATGTGTTTGGTCTCTTCGTTCCGGGTGATGGTCCGGGTGGCCTGAAAGCCATTGATGCCCGGCATGATCACATCCATCAGGATCAGGTCTGGCTTGTCTGCCTTGGCCTTGGCCACAGCCTCCTCTCCGCTCTCCGCGGTCACCACTTGATATCCGTTCTTGACCAGCAGTTGCGTGAGCACGTGGCGCTCGGTGGGCGAGTCGTCCACCACCAGAATCTTTTTGATCGGCATGGTCGTTCCGTCACCCGGCGTCGCCGGACCGTTGCAGCGTGTGCTTCCTGACCGTGCTGAGCAGGCTTTCCTTGGTGAACGGCTTGGTCAGGTACTCATCCGACCCCACCATCCGGCCCCGGGCGCGGTCGAATAGACCGTCCTTGCTGGAGAGCATGACCACCGGCGTGGAGTGGTACTTTGAGTTCTTCTTTATCAGGGAGCAGGTCTGATAGCCATCGAGCCGCGGCATCATGATGTCGCAGAAAATGATGTCCGGCCCGTGGTCCGTGATCTTGGCCAAGGCGTCAAAGCCGTCCCCCGCCAGAATGACCTCGCATCCCGACTGGCCCAGGAAAATCTCGGCGCTGCGGCGGATGGTGTTGCTGTCGTCAATCACCATCACCTTGATGCCGGTCAAGTCGGCGCTCTCGCTCACGGTGTCTGAGTATTTCTGCCTTCGGCCACCGCCACGGACGGGGTGCGTCGGCCGTTAATGCCGACCAAAAAAATCTAGTGCGCCCGGGCGGATGGTGCCGCATTTTGAAGCAATACCTTACCTGCCGCGGGCATTCAGTGCAATACACAACGGGGCCTTGGGCGACCGTGGTGCGGGGGGCAAGGTATGCATTTGGGAACAGCGGCGCCCAAAGCTTTCATATTGGAAGCTTCCCGGAGTTTGCCGAGTCACGCCTCGTGCACGTATCGGCCTGGCGCGGGATCCATGGCCGGGTGGGTGGGGCTGCCCAAGGTCTTCGGGGCGGCCCTAAACGGTCCGCAGAGTTCCCGGAGGTGGGGCACCCAGTGGTCCCACCACGAGCCTTCCCTGCGGGTCTGCCGGTGGAACCATTCGTCGGCGCTCTCGTCGCCGAGGGATCCGGTCCAATAGCTGCGCTTGGGCGGCGTTACCGGAGGATTGATGATCCCGAGGATGTGGCCGGAACTGGTCAGGGTGTATTGGACCGGAGCCTGAATGCGCCCACCAAGGCTGTAAGTCGCCTTCCAGGGCGCGATGTGATCTTCCTCACATCCGATAGCGTATAGCGGTTGGCGGATTCGGCCCAAGTCGATGGGATGCCCCGCCAGTGTGAGGGCATCCTTCTTCAGCAGCTTGTTGTGCAGGTAGAACTCGCGCAGGTAATAGGCGTGCATGGCCTGGGGGAGGCGCGTGGTATCTGTGTTCCAGTAAAGCACGTCGAACGCCGGCGGCGCCTCGCCGTAGAGATAGCCGTGCACCACGTAATGCCAGATCAGGCTGTTGGGCCGCAGCATGCGGAACGCCCGGGCCATTTCCCTCCCGTCGAGGAACCCTTGGGCAGCCATCATCTCCTTCAGGGTCTCGATGCTTTCCTCGTCGATGAAGATTTCAATGGCGCCGGGCCGCGAGAAGTCGACCAAGGTGGTGAACACGCTCCAGTGGGCGACCGGCACCTCCCGCTCGTCGGCATGGGCATGGTTCAGCCAGGCCATGAGCGCGGCGAGGGCGGTTCCTCCCAGGCAGTAGCCGACCGCATGCACCCGGGGCACTCCACAGACCTCGCGCGCCACCTGGATGGTCTGGAGCACGCCCTTGACCAGGTAATCGTCGAAGGTGGTGCCGGCCAATTCGTGACCCGGATTCTTCCAGCTGGTGATGAACACCTGGAAGCCCTGCTCCAGCAAATGCCGCACCAGGCTCTTCTTCTCGTTCAGATCCAGAATGTAGAACTTGTTGATCCAGGGCGCGATGAACACCACGGGCACTTGGTGCACCCGGGGCCGGCGCGGGCGGTACTGGATGACTTCCACGAGATCGTTGCGAAACACCACGGCGCCCGGCGTGGTGGCCAGGTTCCCGCCCACCTCGAAGGCTGAGCGGTCCACCATCTGGATGTCGCCGGCCCGGAGGTCAGCCACCAGATTCTTGATCCCCCGGACCAGGCTGTCCCCGCCCGTTTCCCAGAATTTCCGGATCGCCGCCGGATTGGTCATCAGGAAGTTGGTCGGCGCAATCGCGTTGAGCCATTGGCGGGCCCAGAAAGTGGCCCTGCGCTTTTCCTTGGCCGGGACCTCCGGAGTGCGGAACAGCGTGTCTTGCAGCCAATGGGTGTAAGCGAGGTAATTTTGTTTGAGGAGGGCGAAACCGGGATTTTCCCGCCACGCCGGGTCGGTGAATCGCTCGTCTCCCGGCGCTGCGGCCACGCCGTCTTCCGCGCCGCTTCCCTGGGCCAGATGCCACCCCTGGAGTTGCAGCAAGTGCAGTTCCCGCGCGAGGCCGGTAAGCGCCTCCGTCAACTCCTGGGGGTGGCGGAGCCACGCGGCCTGCACATCCGCGAAGGCCTGGGCGATGCCAAAGGGGTCCAGCGTCTTCAGCAGTTCGCGCCGCTGCGCCTCCAGCCGTCTGGTGTCGAACCAGGCGTTGAATGCGTCGCCGCCACTATGGGAGCCGGTCATTTTGTTTCCGAGGCTTGTGGAAAAAGCCCTGGGCGGTGTCTATGTCTTTAATTGTTATAAAGAAAGTCTATCTTTCCCAGAAAACCGGAGTAAACAGTATGAGCAGCGTGAAAAGCTCCAGCCGCCCTAGAAGCATAGCGCCAGAGCAGACCCAGGTCTGAAAATCCGTCAGGGACTCGTAGCTCGTGGCCGGCCCCACCTGGTCGAGTCCCGGCCCGGTGTTATTGATGCAGGCGACGACTGCGGAGAAAGCCGAAACCATTTCCATTCCCGACGAAGCAAGCAGCACCGTCATGCCCACGATGCTTGAAATGTACAGAAACAGGAAGGCGAGCACCGCGTATAGGATGGGCGGCGGAATTGGCTCGCGGGACAGCTTCACCGGCAATACCGCCTGGGGGTGCACGGCCCGGGCAAATTCGCGATACACCTGCTTGTACAGGAGCAGGGCGCGCACCATCTTTATGCCGCCACCGGTGGATCCGGAGCAGGACGCAAAACTGGAGAGAAAGAGCATCCACAAGGGCACGAACACCGGCCACTGGCCGTAGTCGGTATTGGCATAGCCGGTGGTGGTGGCAATGGAAACCGCGTTGAACATGGCGTACCGGAGGGCGGTTGGCGCATCTCCATAAACCCCCTGCAGGACGAGGTAGGCTGCAAGCCCGGCGGCGCTCGACAGAGTCACGGCAAGATACCAGGGGGCTTCTGGATCCCGACGGTAGGCAAGGAAGCTGCGGCCGCGCCACGCCAGGAAATGGGTGGCGAAGTTCATACCCGCCGCGAGCATGAAAACGATGCTCACGAACTCGATTCGGGGCGAGTCCCAGTACGCGAAGCTGGCGTCGTGGGTGGAAAATCCGCCCAGCCCGAGCGTGGTGAAGCCGTGCACCACCGCGTCCAGCCAGTTCATGCCGGCCGCACGGTAGGCCACGATGCAGCAGACGCTGAGGCCGACGTAGATTTTCCATAGCCCCCGCGCCGTTTCCGCGATGCGCGGGGTGAGCGCCGCCTCCTTCATGGGGCCCGGGGTCTCGGCCTTGAAGATCTGGCGCCCGCCGACGCCGAGCAGGGGCAGAATGGCCACTGCCAGGACGATCAACCCCATGCCGCCTACCCATACCATCTCGCCCCGCCACAGGTTGATGGAAGGGGGAAGTTCATCGAGATGGTTCAGCACCGTCGCCCCCGTGGTCGTGAGGCCGGAGACCGCCTCAAAATAGGCGTCGGTGAAGCTCAGGTCGCGGAAGTAGGCCAGGAGCGGCAGCGCCGCCAGGGCCGGAAGCAGCGTCCAAGCGACGCCCACCAGCAGAAAGGCGTCCCGGTTGTGCAGCTCCCGGGCATGGCGGCTCCCGGCGAGCCAGAGCATGGCGCCGATCCCGAGTGTTATCGCGAATCCCTCGTCGAACGCTCCCATGGCGGCATCGCCGGTGGCGGCGGCGAAGAGGATCGGGAGGAGCATGGTCAGGGCGAACATCAGCGCCAGCAGTCCCAGGGGCCGAAGGATGACGGCGACGGTGGCCAAGGGGGAGCGCTCAGCGGCGCCAGAACACCGGCGTGAACAGCAGGTAGAGGGAAAACAACTCCAAACGGCCGAGCAGCATGGCGAAAGCGCAGACCCAGGTCTGGAAGTCGCTGAGAACGGCGAAGTTGGTGGAGGGCCCAACCTGGTGCAATCCGGGGCCGATGTTGTTCAGGGACGCGGCGGCCGCTGAAAACGCGCTGATGGCATCCAGCCCCGATGCGGTCAGTATCAGGGTGATCATCACCATGGTGGCGGTCCAAATGAAGAAGAAGGCGAGAACCGCGAAAATGATCGAATCGGCCACCGGCTTGGTACCGAGCTTCACCGGGCGGACCACGCCGGGGTGAAGCAGCTTCACGAATTCCCGGTGGACCTGCCGGTACAGGAGCATGGCGCGCACCATCTTGATGCCGCCCCCGGTTGACCCGGAACAGCTGGCAAACGTGCCGAGAAACAGCACCCACAGGGGCGCGAATACCGGCCACAGGTAGTAGTCCGCGGTTGCGTAGCCGGTGGTGGTGCCCACGGACACGGTGTTGAACGCGGCAAAGCGCAGCGCGTCCCCGTAGTCCGCGTAGACCCCCATGAACCAAAGGTAGGAGGAGATGGCCGCGACGCTCCCCAGCATCACGCCGAGAAACGTGAGCCCTTCCACGTCCCGCCAGTAGGGCAAGGCGCTGCGACGCTGCCAGACCAGGAAGTGGGTGGCAAAATTGATCCCCGCCACCAGCATGAAGCCGATGGCAATCGCCTCCAGCAAGGGAGAGTTGAAGTAGCCGAAGCTCGCGTCGTGGGATGAGAAGCCTCCCAGGCTTACTGTCGTGAACGCGTGCACCACGGCGTCAATCCAGTCCATGCCGCCCCAGAGGTAGGCCAGCAGGCAGGCCCCGGTCAGCGCCGCGTAGATCAGCCACAGCCCCTTGGCCGTTTCCGCGATGCGCGGCGTGAGGTGGGACTCTTTCATGGGGCCGGGCGTCTCCGCGCGGTAGATCTGGCGGCCGCCGACCCCGAGCAGCGGCAGGATGGCCACCGCGAGCACGATAACCCCCATCCCACCCAGCCATTGCAGTTCCGCGCGCCAGAGGTTGATGGAGGGGGGCAGGTGGTCCAGGCCCTTGAGCACTGTCGCGCCAGTCGCGGTGAGCCCGGAAACAGCCTCGAAATAGGCGTCGGTGAAGCTTAAATGCGGGATGTGGATCAGGAACGGCAGGGAAGCAAAACCCGACAGGGTGACCCAGACCAGGGCCACCAGCAGGAATCCCGACCAGGATGTCAGACCTTCGGCCCGGCCCCGGCCGATCGCCCAGAGCAGTCCTCCGGCCGCGAAGGTGGCCAGGACCGCGGTGTCGTAGGCCTCCACCGCCGTGTCTCCCAGGGTGTGGGCGACCACCACCGGGAACAGCATGCACAGGCCGAACATCACCAGGATGACGCCCAGCACGTTGAAGATTGGCAGCAAACGGGACATTCAGCGCCTTGCTCCGCAAATAACTGCCACGCGTCGAAGCGAGAATCGTCGACCGGCGGCGTAACTCGCCTCCCCGGGTGCCCGACCCTGACCCGGCTCGCGCCTTGCCGGCCAGCGATTTCGCGCAACTTTTATTTGGTACATGGGCCGCGTTGCGTCCTTCACCCCTCTCCCAAGATTTCTGGAATTGCTCACGGCATGTACGGGACAGCGCACTAGAAGAACCCGAGGCCCACCTGGAACAGCTTTTCGACCTTGGAGATGATCTTGCGGTTGGTGACGAACACGATCACGTGGTCGTCAGAGTGGATTACCGTATCGTGGTGGGCCATCAGGACCTGCTCCTTGCGCTCCACGGCGCTGGTGTCGTCGATGCGCTCGGTCACGGGGTGGGCCAGTTGGCGCACGATGGCGCCGATGGTCGCTCCCTTGGGCAGGCGGATCTGCTCGATGGCCTTGCCCACTACCTGGGAAGAAGAGGCGTCGCCGTGGGCCACGAGTTCCAGGGCCTCCGCCGCCCCCCGCCGCAGCCGGTGCACGGCGGCCACGTCCCCGCGTCTCACCCGGGCCAGAAGGGAGCCGATGGTGGCCTGGGAAGGGGAGATGGCGATGTCGATCTCTCCGCCCTGGACCAGATCCACGTAGGAGCCGCGGTTGATGAGGGCGATTACCTTATGGGCGCCCATGCGCTTGGCGAGCAGCGAGGACATGATGTTGTTCTCATCGTCGTTGGTGAGGGCGCAGAACACGTCCATCTCCCCGATATTCTCGCTTTCCAGCAGCTCTTCGTCGGTGGCGTCCCCGTGCAGAACCAGGGAGCGGTGCAGCTCCGCCGCCAGCCGCTCGCAGGACTGCGTTGCCACCTCGATGATCTTGACCTGATAGCGTTCCTCCAGCGCCTTGGCCAGGCGGCGGCCGATGTTGCCGCCGCCTGCGATCATCACCCGCCGCACCGGCCGGTCCGCCTTACGCAGCTCGCGCATCACCCGGCGGATGTTCTCGGTGGCGGCGATCATGAAAACGTCGTCTCCGGCCTCGATGACGGTCTGTCCCTCGGGTGTGATGGGGCGGTCGCGCCGAAATATGGCGGCGATGCGGGCGTCGATGTGGGGCATGCGGGTGCGCAGCTCCTGCACCTGGTGGCCCACCAGCGGGCCGCCGTGCACGGCCCGGGCGCCCACCAGGGAAACCCGGCCCCCGGCGAACTCCACCACCTGCAGCGCCTCGGGAAACTCGATGAGCTTGGTGATGTAGTTGGTGATGATCTGCTCGGGGCAGATGGCCACGTCGACCGCGAAGTTCTCGGTGGTGAACAGCTCGGAATGGGCGAGATAGTCCGTGGAACGGATGCGGGCGATCTTGTTGGGTATATTGAACAGGGTGTGAGCCAGCTTGCAGGCCACCATGTTGGTCTCGTCATTCTGGGTTACGGCGAGCAGCAGGTCGGTATCCTCGGCCCCCGCCTGCCTCAGCACCCGGGGATGGCCGGCGTTGCCGACCACGGTGCGCAGGTCGAGCCGGTCCTGGAGCTGGCGCAACCGGATCGGGTCGCTGTCAATGACGGTGATATCGTTCGCCTCGCTGACCAGAGCCTCGGCGACGCTGGCCCCGACGCGCCCGGCGCCCAGGATGAGGATCTTCATGAATGCTCCGTCGTCGGATGAACAGTGCCGTAGCGGAGGGTCATAGCCTGCCGCGCACCCAGTCCCGCCATTGGTCCAGAAGGCCGCGGTCCCAGGACGCGAGGACCGAGCGATACCACACCGGCGCGTCCCAGAAGCGGTCCTCGGCAAGCGTGCACATCCCGCCCCCCGCTTCCTGCAGGATGAGGGATCCCGCGGCGTAGTCCCACAGCTTCTGCCCCCCGTGAACGTAGACGTCGAAGCGGCCCGCCGCCGTGTAGCACCAGTCCAGGGTGCTGGCCCCAAAGTTGCGCTGCGAGGCGTAGGGCGGCCGGTGCGCAAGGCCGCGCGCCAGGGACTCGGGAAGGCGCTTGAAGTCCACCGCCGCCATGGCGGCGCGCAGGCTCGGCACCCTGGATTTTATGGGCAGGCGCTCGCCGTTGACGTAGGCTCCCTTGCCGCGCTCGGCGCAGAATACCTCGTTCGCCACCGGATCGTAGACGACGCCGAGCACCGGCTTGCCGCCGAGCAGCAGGGCCACCGAAACCGCGAAATAGGGGAGGCCGTTGACGAAATTCGAAGTGCCGTCGATGGGATCTACGCACCACAGGCCCTCGCTTCCCTCCAGCCAGCGCGCCAATTGCTGGTCCTGGCTCATCTCCTCGCCAATCACGACGCCGGGGTGGATCCCGGGAAGCGCCGCCGCCAGCGCCTGCTGCGCCGCCAAGTCGGCCTCCGTGAGCAGGGTGCCGTCCGATTTGCGCCGCTGGGCGACCTTGAGATACCGAGGCATCACTTCGTGCTCGGCGGCGTCGCGCACCGCTGCGATCACCGACTCGATCACGGCCCGCCCTTTCCCCGAAGGGCTATTCCCCGCGCCACTTGATGGAGCAGCCCATGCTCGGGATCTGTTCCGCGGGACCCTTGCCGCTGTTCGCGATCTCTACCATGGCCTCGAACAGGTCCCGCCGTACGTCGGAAGGCGCTGCCTCCTTGCGCGACGCGTCGAGCCGGCCGCGGTACTGCAACTCAAGATCCGCATTAAAGCCGAAAAAATCGGGCGTGCACACCGCCCCGTACTCCTTGGCTACCGCCTGGGTTTCGTCCATGACGTAAGGAAAGGGATAGTGGTATTGCTCGGCCACCTTCGTCATGTTTTCGAATGAATCCTCCGGATAATCGGAGGGATCGTTGGACATGATGGCGATGGAGCCGATGCCGTGGGCCTTGAGCTCCGCGACGTCGCGGATGATCCGGTCCCGCACTGCCTTCACGTAAGGGCAGTGGTTGCATATAAACATCACCAGCAGGCCCTTGGGCCCCCGCGCCGCCTGCAGGTTGTACCGCTTGCCGTCGACGCCGGGCAAATCGAAATCCCGGGCCTTCCACCCAAAATCACAAATCGGGGTCTGAGTGCTCACCATGGCGAATTCGTCCTCACTTACACCGGGCATTTTGCCGCGGCTATATTATCATGCGCGTTTCGGTCCCCCTCGCCCATGGCGCTTCCCCGTTTCCATTGCCCGCGTCCGTTGCGGGAAGGACTGCTCGTGGAGCTGCCCGAGCCGGCGGCAAGGCACGCGGTGCGAGTGCTGCGGCTCGCGTCGGGCGACGGAATCACCTTGTTCAACGGCGAGGGGGGCGAACACGACGCGTGCATCGAGCATGCCGGCCGCGACCAGGTCCTGGCGCGGGTGGTAGCGCACCGCGACCTCGAGCGGGAATCGCCGCTTCGGGTCACTCTGGCCCAAGCCCTCTGCACGGCAGAAAAGATGGACCTGATCGTGCAGAAGGCGGTGGAACTGGGGGTGGCGCGAGTGCAGCCCCTGGCCAGCGCGCGCAGCGTGGCGCGGCTGCGCGGCGAGCGGGCCGTCCGCAGGCTCGGCCACTGGCGTGGCGTCGCGATCGCGGCCTGCGAGCAGTGCGGCCGCAATCGCGTGCCCGAGGTGCTGGAACTCTCGGAATTCCCCCGCTGGCTGGGTTCCGCCCCGCTCTCCGGCAGCGCTGGGCTGCTGCTTTCCCCGACGGCGGAATGCTCCCTCTCGCAACTGGGATCCCCCGCCCCCGATATCACATTGCTGATAGGTCCCGAGGGCGGTCTGGCGCCGAACGAAGAGGCCGCCGCGCAGGTTGCGGGTTTCATGCCGGTGCGGCTCGGGCTCCGGGTGCTGCGCACCGAAACCGCCGGGCTGGCGGCCCTGGCGGCCCTGGCGGCGCTCGCGGGCGAGTTCTAGGGATCCTGTGCTACGCTGGCGGCGGTCTGCGATTCGCGAAATTTCATGGCGGGAGAGAAGAATCTGAGCAACGACGCCGAGGCCTTTGTCGCGTGGTTCCGCGCGGTGGCACCCTACGCCCATGCTTTCCGGGGCCGCACCTTTGTGGTGGCCTTCGGTGGCGAGATGGCGGCGGCCAGGGGGTTCGTGCAATTCGTCCATGACCTGGGGCTGCTGGCGAGCCTCGGGGTGCGGCTGGTGCTGGTCCACGGCGCCCG
>DKBC01000126.1 GCA_002451065.1 Betaproteobacteria bacterium UBA6910 | reverse complement strand
TTCATGTCGGTATCGCAGGCCGAGTCCTCGGCGTAATCCAGGTCCAGCAGCGGCACCCCATCGTAAACGCCCACTGACACCGCCGCCACGTGATCCTGGATCGGTGATTCCCTGAGCGCCTGTTTCGCCGTGAGCTGCGCGATGGCGTCATGCAGCGCCACGAACGCGCCGGTGATGCTGGCGGTGCGGGTTCCGCCATCGGCCTGAATCACGTCGCAATCGATCTGGATGGTGCGCTCGCCGAGCCGGTCCAGGGCGACCACCGCTCTGAGCGCACGCCCGATGAGGCGCTGGATTTCCTGGGTGCGTCCACTCTGGCGGCCCCGGGAGGCCTCCCGGTCCATGCGGCTGCCGGTGGAGCGCGGCAGCATGCCGTACTCAGCGGTGAGCCACCCGCGCCCCTGCCCCTTGAGGAAGGCAGGAACCCTCTCCTCGACGCTCGCGGTGCACACCACCCGGGTCTCGCCGAACTCCACCAACACCGAACCTTCCGCATGCTTGGTGTAATGGCGCGTTATTCGCACGGGGCGCAGCTCGTCGGGCCGCCGGCCGCTGGGTCTCATGGGAAAACTCCTGGGTTTGGGAGCGCGGATTATAGCGCAGCCCGCCGCGCTATCCTGCCGACACCACCTCCCCCGCGCCGGCTGGCGCGCCGTCCTTCTCGGAAACGCCCCAGCGCACACCGAGACCGGTGACATTGTCGGAATCGAAGCCGCCCCGCGCCTCGGCTTCCTCCGCGAGTCGGGCCAAGGCCACGGGCAGCGGGCTTTTGGAAAGCCCCGCAGCGATCTCGCGATCCGGAAGCGATCCCCACAGGCCGTCCGAGCAGAGCAGCAGCACGTCCCCGGGATGCAACTCGAAGGCCTCCGAAAGCTCGATTTCCGGCCCTTTAAAGCCACCGATGCAGTTGTAGAGCACGTTTCGCCCGGGCAGCATTTCGGCTTCGACGTCGTCCATGTCGTTGAGGTCCGCCATCTGACGCGCCAGCGAATGGTCGCGGGTGCGCGCGACCACCTGGCCATCGCGCACCACGTAGAGGCGGGAATCCCCGGCGTGGGCCCAGCGCGCGACGCCGTCCTGGATCACGCAGGCCACGCAGGTGGTCCCGGGAATGTCATCCAGGTGCTCGGCCAGGGCTTGCTGGACGATCGCCTGGTGGGCGGCGAGCAGGCCTTCCGAGAGAAAGCCGGCCGCGTCGGCAAGCCTCGGCTGCGCCTCGCGGCCGAAGGCGCGGGCCAGCGTGCGGATCGCGGTCTCCGCCGCAACCTCCCCCTGCAGGTGCCCGCCCATGCCATCCGCCACCACCAGCAGCAGAGCCTCCGGGGTGCGCGTGTAAGCGGCACGATCCTCGTTGGTTTCACGGGCGCCGATCCGGCTGATCTGCGAGATGGAAAATTTCATGAGTCGGTAGCCGCCGGGCGCGGTGGCCGCGCCCCGGGCGGGCGAACTATGCTATCGTTTGCGATCGACGTGCCTATTCTAGATCACCCGGGCAGGAGGCCGCATGATTTGCAGCATGACGGGTTACGCGGCAGTGGCCCGGGAACTCCCTTTCGGCACCCTCAGTCTCGAGTTGCGCTCGGTCAATCACCGCTACCTCGACATCCAGTTCCGGATGCCCGACGAACTGCGGCCGCTGGAGCCTGCGATGCGGGAGGCGATCTCGGGGCGGCTCCAGAGGGGAAAAGTGGACTGCCGCGTGGGCTTCGCCGCGCTTCCCGCGGCCCAGAGCGCGGGCCAGCTGACGCCGGACATCCTGCAGCGGCTGGCAACTTTCAACCGTGAAGTGCTGGCCGTCATCCCCGATGCCCAGCCTCTGCGCGTGGTGGACATCCTGCGCTGGCCCGGCATGTTCGGTCCGGAGTCCCTGCCGGTGGAAAGCCTGCGGGAGGCGTGCATGGAGCTGCTGCAGACCGCGCTCGAGGAACTCGCGGCCACGCGCCAGCGGGAAGGGAAAAAGCTCCAGGCCATGATCGCCGAGCGCGGGGAGAAGTTGCGGGAGCTGGCTGCCGCCGTGGCGCCGCGCATTCCGGGCCTGATCGCCGCCTTCGAGGAGAAGCTGGCCACCCGGGTGCGGGAAGCGGTGACGACCTTGGATGAGGACCGGCTGCGCCAGGAAATCACCCTTTTCGCGTCCAAGATCGACGTGGACGAGGAGCTTTCCCGGCTCACCGCGCACCTGGACGAATTGAGCCGAATCCTCCGGGCGGGCGGCACCGTCGGCAAGCGGCTTGATTTCCTGATGCAGGAACTCAACCGNNATCGAGCAGATGCGCGAGCAGATACAGAACATCGAGTAATCCGGTGGCCGGCAGCCTTTTCGTCGTGAGCGCGCCTTCCGGCGCCGGCAAGACCACCCTGGTGCGGGGGCTGGTGGCGAACGACCCGCGGGTGCGGCTGTCCATATCCTATACGACGCGTCCGGCGCGGGCCGGGGAAACGGACGGCCGCGATTATCACTTCGTAAGCCGGGAGCGGTTCCTGGAGATGGCGAAACGCGGGGACTTCCTGGAGAGCGCTGAGGTGTATGGCAATTATTACGGGACATCTCATCGCTGGGTGCGGGACGAAATGACCGCTGGGCGGGACATCCTGCTGGAAATCGACACTCAGGGTGCGGCCCAGGTGCGGAAGCTGTTCCCGGGTTGTATCGGCATATTCGTGCTGCCCCCGTCTCTGGAGGTGCTGGAAGCACGGCTGCGGGGGCGGGGCCAGGACAGCCCGGAGGTGATCGCCCGCCGTCTGCAGGCCGCGCGGGAGGAACTGAGCCACGTGGACGAGTTTGACTATGCTATCATTAACAAAGACTTGGACGAGGCCCTGCAGGACATCGGAAGCATCGTCCGAGCCGAGCGTTTGCGCCTGGCGCGGCAGGTAGTACGCCACGGCGAATTGTTCAACCAACTCAAGTGAGCCCCCACCTCTATGGCACGCGTTACCGCAGAAGATGCTCTGAAGCTGATTCCCAACCGATTCGAACTGACCTTGGCAGCCGCTTACCGGGCGCGCCAGCTCACCCTGGGCGCTAGCCCCCTGGTGGACGCGGAGCGCGACAAGCCCACCGTCATCGCGCTGCGCGAGATCGCCACCGGCAAGGTGGGCCCGGAGATACTGAACCGCGGCCAGGCCTAACGCGCCTCCCGTAACCCGCCTCCGTCTCTGCGCCGAAACCGACTCCATCCATGCAGATCGCTGGCTTCCGCCTTCCCGGCCTGCCCTTCCTGGCGAAGACCAGGAGCGCGGAAGCCGATGCGCAGCGGGCGGCGCTGGATCCGGAGGTCGGCGAGTTGCTGGGCGAGGTGTCGGCATACCTAAGGCCCGACGACGTGGAGCGGCTGCGCGCCGCCTATGACTTCGCGGGAGTGGCTCACAGCGGCCAGTTCCGGATTTCCGGCGAGCCCTACATCACCCACCCGGTCGCGGTCACCCGCATCCTGGCAGGGCTGCATCTGGATGCCCAGGCCCTGATCGGGGCGATGCTCCACGACGTCACCGAAGACACCCGCGTCACCAAGACCGAAATCGCCAGCCAGTTCGGCAAGACCGTCGCCGACCTGGTAGACGGGGTGTCGAAGCTGGACCGCATCGAATTCCAGAGCCAGGAGGAGGCCCAGGCCGAGAGCTTCCGCAAGATGCTTCTGGCCATGTCCCGGGACGTGCGGGTGATGCTGATCAAGCTCGCGGACCGCGTGCACAACATGCGCACGCTGGACGTGATGAACGCCGAAAAGCGCCGGCGCATCGCGCAGGAGACCCTGGACATTTACGCGCCCATCGCCAACCGCCTCGGCTTGCACGCCCTGTACCAGGAACTGCAGGACCTTTCCTTCCGCTATCTCTACCCGAACCGGTACAAGGTTCTCTCCAAGGCGACCAAGTCAGCCCGGGGCAACCGGCGCGAAGTGGTAAGCAAGACCCGCGACGCGATGAACAAGCAGCTCAAGGAGCATCGCATCGAGGCCGAGGTGCAGGGGCGGGAGAAGCACCTCTACAGCATCTACCGCAAGATGATCGAGAAGCAGCTCACCTTCTCGGAGGTGCTGGACATCTATGGCTTCCGCGTGATCGTGAAGGACGTTCCTTCCTGCTACTTGGCGCTGGGCGCCCTGCATACCCTGTACAAACCGATCCCGGGCAAGTTCAAGGACTATATCGCCATCCCCAAGGCCAACGGCTACCAGTCCCTGCACACTACCCTGTTCGGTCCCTTCGGTACGCCTATCGAGGTGCAGATCCGGACCGAGGACATGCACAAGATCGCCGACGCCGGCGTCGCCTCCCACTGGCTCTATAAGAGCTCCGACGAATCCCTCACGGAGCTGCACCGCAAGACCCACCAGTGGCTGCAAAGCCTGATGGAGATGCTCGCCAAGACCGGGGACTCGGTGGAGTTCCTCGAGCACCTCAAGGTGGACCTGTTCCCCGACGAAGTCTATGTGTTCACTCCCAAGGGCAAGATCATGGCGCTTCCCCGCGGCGCCACCGCCGTGGACTTCGCCTATTCGGTGCACACCGACATCGGAAACCGGTGCGTGGCGGTAAAGATCAATTACGAGTTGATGCCCCTGCGCACCGAGCTTAGGAATGGCGACCGGGTGGAAATCATCACCGCGTCCCACGCCAAGCCGAACCCGGCCTGGCTTACCTTCGTGACCACCAGCAAGGCCCGCTCCAATATCCGCCATTACCTGCGCACCATGCAGTACGACGAGTCGCGACAGCTCGGAGAGCGGCTGCTGGATCAGGCGCTGGCGGCACTGAATGTCCGCCTTTCGGATGTCCAGGATGCGAGCTGGGAGCGGCTGCTCAAGGAGACCAGCGCCAAATCCCGGCAGCAGGTGCTGGCCGACATCGGGCTCGGCAAGCGCCTTTCGGTGGTGGTGGCGCGGCGCCTGGCGCAGCCCCAGGAATCCCAGCAGGCGGAGCCGAAGCCGGGGAGCGCCATCGTCATCCGGGGCACAGAAGGCATGGCCATCCAGTTTGCCCGCTGCTGCCGGCCGATCCCGGGCGATCCCATCGTCGCACTGATCAAGAAGGACCAAGGGCTCGTGATCCATACCCACGACTGCCCGCTGATCGGAAAGACGCGCACCGACCCGGACAAGTGGCTGGATGTGGAATGGGACACCGCCATCACCAAGCCTTTCGACGTCAGCATCAGGCTGCTCGCCGCCAACCAGCAGGGAGTGCTGGCCAAGATCGCCGCGGAGATCGCGGAGCAGGGCTCCAACATCGAGCATGTGAATGTCGAAGGCAGCGGCGATCACACCACGATGCATTTCACCCTGCAGGTCAGGCACCGGGTGCACCTGGCGGAGATCATGCGCGGGCTGCGCCGAATTCCGGAAGTGGTGCGAATCCACCGCCTCAAGGGGTGACAGGCTTTCCCGGGGGTGAGGAAAACGGGGGCCCGGAGCTTTTGTCCGGGCCCTTTGTTTTGTGCTCAGTCGGGATCGGCTCCCGCAGTTCGTAACGCTGCCCTCGCGCACCGGACGGCCTCATGCGCCTGTTGGCGGCGATCCCGGCGCCCGGTGGCTCGGGTTTCGCCGGTCATGGACCCTGGAGAAGTCGGCGCAGGACGCGACGCCGTGGCTGATATTCGGCGCGCAAGTATCGCGAGCGCCTCCGCCTCCGCGAGCGCCGAAAAAAAACGCCAGCCTAGGGGCTGGCGTTCTCGCTTTGAAGACCGGGGGCGCCTGCTGGCTGCCTCCCCGGTTTTGCGCTTCAGGACTGCGGATTAACGCAGCTCGTTCTCATGGCAAATGCCGCAGCCGACCGCCGTGCCCTTGGGGAAGGTGCGACCCTCGAACCGGCGGTCCGCCTTGGTCATCGAGAGCACGGTTCCCTCGCCACGGTTTCCGTGGCAAGCTCGGCAGGCATTGGGATTCCGCTCCGCGAGATCCTCGTGGCCCCCGTCCACGAAACGGTTGCCGTTCTGGTCTCCCACCGGATGCATGCCGTGGGGGCCGTCCAGGGTGATCCTGCTGTTCATCGCGTTGCCGTGGCAGGTCTGGCACTCAACGATGGTTCCCGCGTGGCCCTGGATCTGGTTCGAGGTCACGTTGTCGTTGGCGTTGACCTTTGTCGCCACCGGGTTGGACGACCATTCGGCGTGGGTGGAGCCATGGCAGGCTTCGCAGAACATCCCTCCATGACCGGTGCTCACCCGGTACAGCTTGGGATTGCCGGCAGCGCCTTGGCTGTTCTCCGCGGTCGTGACCAGGTTCTCCGCAAAGCGGTTGTTGGTGGGCACGATGGGCGTCGCCTTCGGGTCACCCGAGCGGAACGCCTGCAGCAGGCGGATGCCGTCGGGCGCGGCAACATAGCTCTGCCCCGCGGGCGGTGTCGGCCGCCCGTTGCTCCGCACGTCTCCCGTGTGGCAGGAGCCGCAACCGGGCTCGTTGGCCCAGGGAACCCGCGGCGTGTTGGGATTGGTGTAGAAATCCGCCGCGAGAATGAATCCGCCGCCGGCTGGGCGGTCCTTCGAGAAGTCGGTGCCGACCTGCTTCATGTCGCCGTGGCAGTCCTGGCAGACCACGCCCGCCTGGCCCATGGCGCCCCGCAGGCACTGGGTGCGCTTGCCCGGATGGCACAGATAACAAGTGTTCTCCAGAACACTCTGAGCGTCCGCGCGATTGCGGCCCACGGGCGATGGCATCGCCGGGAACAGCGGATTGCCAGCATCATCCGTCTTACCCTGCGCCAACCGCGCGTGACTCGCGTGCATCACGTTGGACATGGTCTTGGTGTTGTGCCTGACCTGGGCGCGCCCGTTGGTGGTGTCCTGGGGCCCCACCTGGGCCAGATCGAGCGCCGGCGTGTAGTGGCAGGTCTGGCACACCACGGGCGGCGTGAGCGGCGTCTCCGGATGCTTGAGGTTGTGCAGCGCCAGGATGTTGTGATCCGTGGCCCACTCCACCGCCACCGGAAGCGGCACGTCCCCCGACACGAACTCGTTGTCGTCCAGCGAGGTCTTGAGAGCTATTCCGGCCGTAACGAGGGCCTGGGTACCTGAGCCGTTGCCGCCGTCCACAGGCGCTGCATGGCAGGCGCGGCAATCGGCCTCCCCCGAAACCGGCAAGACCGTGTCCACCGACGAGAGCACCGTGCCGGACGACACGCCCAACGAATTGCCGGGCGCGGCCTTGGCCTGCACGCGCATGAGCGGATAGGCGTTTTCACGGCCGCGATCGTCGAAGGTGGCGATGGGCACGCCCGCGGCTTCGTGCCACTCGACCGGAGCGGTGTAGCCGAACTTGAATGCCGGATTGGTGAAGAAGGCCTGGGTGCCCACGAACTGCTGGAACCGTTGGGGCGCGTTCGCGACGAACGGATTCGTCGTCCGGCCGGTGAGAGGCGCACCGGTCGCAGGGTTCCGGAAGGTTTCCGCCGGCATGGACTGCTGGTCGGCGACCAGTGACGGGGGCTCCGTCAGGTAGAGCAGTTCCAGGTCCGGAACCGGAAGTCCAAGGTCAAAACTGTTGTTCTCCGGCAGGAACACTTCCAGCAAGCTGCGGGTGCCCGAGGGATCCGCACCGGGGACGACATCGTTGAGCGCCGGATAGAATGGCCCATAGGCGTGCAACGCCCGGCCGTTGTCCCAGAAATTGGTCTTGTAGACACCGGTGAAGTTGGGATCGAGGATCGCTCCGGGATTGCTGAGCACCGGGTCGTTGGGGTTGCTCGCCGCAGAGTATTCCAGGATCACCTGCTCTTCGCCCAGTCTTTCGGGCTGCGACCCCTTGCGCACCACCTGGGCGTGCACCACGTTGAACGGCGGCAGGATGCTCGCCACGCGGGTGTCCAGGTCGCCGCAATGCATGCCCAGGTCATTGACCGCGAATACCTGGAATCCGGACAGCCCGGCGATGGGCTGCTCAGGCACCGGCGTCGCGGGAACGCTGGCGCTGTTCTGGCTGGTGGAGTTGATGGACTTGTTGGACTGCGGGGGCGGATTGCCGCCGCCCGGCGGAGGCGTGACGCCGCCATCGCAGTTGGCCGGTGCGTCGCGCACGTTGCGCTCGGCGCTCTGCCCGCCGGCGGTGGTCGCCTTCACCCGGCAGGGTACGGGCGACGGGTTTGAAACTCGGACACGCCACTCTTCCCGGGTGCCCCCGCTCCCCAGAGTCTGGTTGATCGCGGGATTGGCGTTGGTGACGGTGAGGGCGGAGCGGGTTCGGTTCCTGCCTTCAACGCGGAGTTCCCGGTCACCGCTTCTCCATTCCGCCCGGGTGATTTCTACGGCTGTTTCCTGGGCGAGCGCTTGGCGATCGGTGGGCAGCGCCACGACCGCCAGGGATGCGGCTGCCATGGCCATCGCTTGCCATGACCGCCACCTACAGATTGGCTGCTTCATGTGATATCTCCCTTGCTGATTTGTTACTTCCGCAACTGCGGTCCCTGCCCACGGGTCTCCCCGCGGGCTGTTCACGCGTTGCACACGAAGCCTCGATTGGATCTTGTTTTTCTGCGCGCTTCCCCAGGTCAGCCCAGCGCGGGTGGACAGCTTATGGATGCATCCGGACAAGAGCAACTATTATCCTCGTTTGCGCTCCGTCATATTGGCCTGCACCACATGAAATTTTCTTATCCCTTCATGCATACGCGGCCCGGTTTCCCAGTCGTGAACAGACGTCTTGGTACCCCGCAGTTCGCGGCGTCCCCGCCAACGCGACGCCTCTTCTAGGGCTTACCTGTCGTAGCGCCCTTGCAGACATCGTTCCCGTCGCGCCATCCCTGGGCGTAAAGGGAATCCGTCTTGTAGCGCTCCTCGTTCCGTTTCTTGCCAACGAGGGAACGGGCACTGTTGCAGCCATCGGCGTACCCGTCGCGAAACGCCGGCGGGAATCCCGCGAGGTTGACCCCCGGCTTCGCGGGGGTCGCCTGCTGCTGGGCGCATGCAGCGAGCAGGCTCAGCGCCATCGCGAGCGCAAGGAGGTTACCGAGAGCGCGACTTGGCACTGATCGCCTCCAGCGTGTTCCGGGATGTGGCGGCATGGGGCCCGCCGAGTTTCACCGCCTTGAGCGCGGCCGCCATGGCCTCGCGATAGCGCCGCTGATCGGCGAGAACCTGGGCCAGGTTGTTGAAGGCCTCCGCCGATTCCGGATGACGGACCGACGCCTCCCGGAAAGCGTCCTCGGCGCGGGATAGGTCCCTCAATGCGTAGCATGTATTTCCCAGACCCATCCAAGCCACCAGGCTGTCGGGCCAAGCCTTAACAGCGGTCCCATAGGCGGTCCGCGCGGCGATGGTCTGTCCGGTCTGCTCCAGTGCAATGACGGCTTTGAGGTAGCGCTCTGGCGTCGCCGTGGCCGGCAGGCGCTGGGGCGGCAGCGCCAGCATCGCCCACTCGTCGGAGCGCTTCCAGGTGCGGGCGAACACGTCTATATCCATCACCGTGCGCGGTTTCGTTCCCGAATGCAGCAGGATTTCCTGGAGACCTCGGTCGTAGCCAAAAACCACCGCGTAATGCCAGACCGGAAACCAGCTTAGTCCGAGATTCTGCAGCACTATGACCGGGCTTCCGGCAGCAACCTCTGCGTACAGCGCCTCTATTCCCCCTTCGAGAAGGTAGGCTACCAATCCCTGGCGCCGGGTCGCGGCCAGCATTTCCACCTGGAGGCTGCCCTCCCGCCCGGGAAGGTAGACCTGGGGAGAAAGCTCCGCCACCGTCACCTTGCGCCCCGCCGCCTGCAGCGCCATGGCCAGCGAAGCGGGGCCGCACTGTTGATCCTCCTGGGGGAAGAAGGGAACATCGGCCAGCTCCGCGCGATCCAGCCCCGGGGGCGACTCGCTCCGAATTTCCTGGGGAAGCGGCGCGCAACCCGCCAGCAGCAGCAGCAGGGACAACCCTGCCGTGCCGGAGATTCGGGCCACCCGGCTTCGTTTCACAGTCGTTACCGATTGACCGGTTTCGTGAACGGGAAGATGTGGGTCCAGCCCATGATGTCGGTGAACAGCAGCACCAGGAAGACGAGCACCAGGGCACCTATGATGCCGTTGCCACCAGCCGCCAGGTCATCGATTTGCCCGTTCAGCGCCCGGACCTCGTCATCGGTCAACGCCACGACTCGCGCCTTGGCCTGTTCCGGGTTCAGCCCATGCCTCACCAGTTCCGCCCGCACGTCCTGGCGCGCGAGCAGCGTTTCCAGACGCTGGCGCGCTTCCGCTGTTCCGCTCTGAGCGGCAATGCCCACTTGATCCGTGGCCACCATTCCCGCCAGCGCCGGCGCAGGAATTCCGAGGACAGTCATGGCGATCACTGAGTACGCGGCGACGACTTTCTTCCAAGCTTTCATTTTTTTCGAGGCTCCTATCTGACTGAAAAACAACGGTTCGCCGGTTGCCCGGCGCCTTAACGTCTTCCCGGGATTGGAACCGGAAACACGCGAAGGCTCTGAAAAAAAAGAGCCCGCCGGAGGACCAGGCGGGCGAACTTGAGGCCGCGCATGACGCGCTCTTAAAGTCAGTAAAAAAAGCCACAGCCGAAGAGATGATGGGCTGCCGACCTTTCGAATATCTTCCGTTCCCCGTTGACCTCCCTCGCCAAGCGACCAAACGACAACAAGAAATTAGTCCTTCCCAACACGGCCGCGCCCGCGACCATGTCCGATTTTTCCGCCGCCGGCAGAGCGCACGCCCGAAGACGCCGCCATCGCCGCGCCACCGGAAGCATTCACAATGCCGCTTCCCATGGAAACATGCCGCCCGCCGCCATGGTGTCCGCCACCACCTTTTTTCAAGCGGGTCGCTCCCACCTGGGCACCGGGAGTTCCCGCCGCGGTGACGATTCCAGCTCCGACCGGGCGGCCCCCATGCCGGTGGACCACTTCGCCCCCGCCACCCTTGTGCCATCCTAACTTGCCGGCGCGAACCGGCGAACCGCCCGCCGCAGTCACCACGCCGGAGGGGTGCCCCCCTCGATGCCGATGCATGCCGTTCCGATTCTCCACGGGTTTCCGCACGTCATCATGGTAGGCCCCGTGCCGACCGCCATGCAAGCCCGCACGGGAGCCGTGGCCGTCGACCATCCCGGGGCTGCTATGGTGGTGACCATGACCATACCGTCCACCGACGCGGTCAATGGGCAAGGGTTTGAAACCCTGACCGGGTTTCACCCCGACGCTATGGGCAATCTTGCCCCACCCCATGCCCTGGCTGCGGAGCTGGAGAATTCCCTGCATCTCAACCGTCTTGCCGTGCCGTCCGGTAACCGTTCCGCCGTTCAGGGCAGTCTCGATCTGCTCGGGGGTGGGATGTCGGATGCCGGCCCGCGCCAACTGGCGCTGCGCCAGGGCCATTGCTTTCGAGACGTTGCCGTGGCCCATGTGACCCGTAGAGGGGGTGAAGGTCGTCTTCGAGCCGTCCCCCGAAATCAGCGTGATCTCCGAGCCGCGCCGCAGACCCAGCGCCAGCGCCTCCGCATTCTCCCGGGAGCCAGCGAACGCCACAAAATCATTTCCAATGCGGTGCGCCTGCCTCTGGTCGCTGCCGGAACTCCATCCGTTGGTATCCCCGGCCATGTCGACGGCCGAGGCCAACCCCGCGGCAAGGCACATCGCACCTGCAGCCAGGAAGCGGGTCGCCGACGAAAATACGGTTCTCATCTCTATTGAAAGTATGGTTCTCATCTCTATTCTAACCTCAAGCGCTGCCAAGGATTCGCTCGGTCTGAAGAATGATTTCAGTGGCCGTCGCACTGTCGTACAGAAGGCCCTTCTTCGCCACCGTGCGCATACGCGTGGTGGTCGGGCTGAGAGACTCCAATTCGATCTCAATTTCGCGATCGGTGGCCTTGGCCGTGATCACCTCCGCGCCTTCCACCTTCTTCGAAGAGTCTACCTTTATCTGCATCCGGTTCAACGCAGACAGCGTCGCGGTCTTGACCCTGGGGAGCGGCACCGTGAACGTCCGGTAAGTGATGCCCCCCAAGGCATGGGAGACTCCTGTGGACCCGCCGATGCCGGCGGCCGTGACCGCCATGGCTTCGCAGCCAGCGAGGGCAACCGCGGCCGTCACCAGAATGGCACCGCGCGAAAAAATCCAGAGACGTCCTGCTGCGGCCAACTGCCTCACTCCTTCTTCTTGAATCCCGTTTCCCGCTCATTCACCAGGGCGCGCTCGCCTGCCCCCATTCCGGCGACCCCTTGGGTCAGCCGCGTGCAACGATGTTCCCATCCACCAATTTCACCCGGTCACCCACGCCGTGCCCCGGCGGGCTGCCTTGGGTAACGGTCCGGTAGGTGCCATCCTCCATACGAACCGTGATCCGGTAGGCAGTGGTCGACTTCGAATTCTTTTCCACCTCATTGCCGACATAGGCTCCGCCCGCCGCGCCGGCGATGGTAGCAATCGTCCTGCCACTGCCCCTGCCGATCTGGTTGCCAAGCACGCCGCCCGCGACGCCACCCACGGCCATGCCGACGCCGGAGCCTTCGCCTTGGCTCTTGATCTCGCGAACCGACTCGATGACACCGCAATTGCCGCAACCGGATGCCACCGTCACGCGACGAGTCTTCGCGGCCTGCTCCTGCACCTGTACAGCCGTTTGAACTGGCCCGCTCTGAATTTTCGCATCCGAGCCGCTGTCCGAGTAAAAGGAAAGCGCATTCGGAACCTGCCCGGTCATGGTGGCAATGCCGACCACGCTGAAAATGATCACTGATATCGCGGCCAAAATCATCAACGGATACAACATCCCGTTCTTATTTTCCACTGTCGCTCTCCTTGCTTTCTTGTTATTTGTTCTTGTGGTCTAGCTGGGCGCCATCACGAGCCGCTCGGCTCGGATCAGAAACCGGTTGACCTCCACTTCGGCCTCGCTCCGGCTCCCCCCATAGCGCCGCTGAATCACATTAACGAGCCGGTCGCACTGGCCATAGACCTCATCAAGATCCTCCTCGGTCAGCTCTCCCCACCACATCCGGGCATGCTCCCGCATCTGGGGCCAGCGCTGACATAGGAGAGCCTGCCCGCGCGCCCGGGCGCCCTCTCGGACATCCGCTCCAATCTGACCGACAACCGGCGCCTTGTGCTCCACGGTGCTTCCCGATTCATCTGAGTTGCGATGCTTGCCGAGAAATCGACGCAAACCCCGTGCCAGAGCATGAAACATTATTTGGTTCAGTATGTTGCGTCGCCTTTGGGGCCCCGCAACCGGGGCCGCATCAAGTCCTTTTGTCGCCCAGGGGCGACAGCTGATCCGGGACCGAGTCCCACTTGGCTGAATTCTTTGGAATTTCGCCTGTCGCCGGATGGCGACAGGCGACACCTGTTAATCCGATGGAACCTTGAACAGCGCCGGCTCGAGGTTGTGCCGCTGCAGGAGCTTGTAGAACTCGGTGCGGTTTCGCTTGGCGAGGCGGGCCGCCTGGGAAACATTTCCTCCCACGAGCTTGAGCACCCGAACCAGATAGTCACGCTCAAACTGACGCCGGGCTTCCTCGAGGGGCACCACCGGGGTCTGCTCTTGCTGAATGGCGTTCTGCACCAGGGTGGGAGGGATGATCTGGGTGGTGCAGAGAGCCACCGTTTGTTCCACCACGTTGTACAGCTGTCGCACGTTTCCCGGCCAGGCCGCATTCACCAGGAGTTCCATCGATTCCGGCGAAAACGCGTTGACCGGCCGCCCATACCGTTCGCAAACCCGATTGAGAAAATAGGCCGCCAGGAGGGGAATATCCTCGCGCCGCTCGGCCAAGGGCGGTATCGAAAGGGACACCACGTTGAGCCGGTAATAGAGGTCTTCCCGGAAGTTGCCGGCAGCCCGCTCCTTCTCCAGATCCCGGTGCGTGGCGGAGATTATCCGAACATCCACGGGCACGGTGCGCGCGGAACCGATGGGCCTGACCTGCCGGTCCTCCAGCACCCGCAACAGCTTCACTTGCAGTGGCAACGGCATGTCCCCGATTTCATCCAGGAACAGCGTGCCGCCGCTTGCAGCCTGGAACAGCCCCTCGTTGTCGCGGATGGCGCCGGTAAACGAGCCCTTCACATGGCCGAACAATTCCGACTCCAGGAGCTGCTCGGGAATCGCCCCGCAATTGACCGCCACGAATTGCCCTTCGGCCCTTCGGCTGGCGCGGTGAATCGCTTTCGCGATCATCTCCTTGCCCGTTCCCGACTCGCCATAGATAAAGACGCTCGCGTCCCCCGAGGCCACCAGCCGCGCCTGGGCGAGGAGGTCTTCCATCCGTTGATTGCGCGTGATGATGCCCTCGCGCCAGGCCTCCTGGGGCGCATTCGCTTCGCCGTGCGTCGGCCCGCCCAGGCGTATTGCCTTGTCCACCTGATCGAGCAACGTCCGCGCGTCGTAAGGCTTCGGGATATAGCCAAACACTCCCTTGTGGGTAGCCTCCACGGCGTCGGGAATGTTTCCGTGGGCGGTAAGGATGATCACGGGAAGCGTCGGATTTTCCCGGTGCACCGCGTCGAACAGTGCCATGCCGTCCATGCCGCTCATACGCATGTCGGTGATCACGAGCTGTGGGCGGGAAACCGCCAGGCTGGCGAGGGCTTTTTCTCCACTTTCGACGGCCGTAACCTCATAGCCGGCGGTCTTGAGGCGCAGGGACACCAGACGAAGCAGGTCCGGATCGTCGTCAACCAGAAGGATGCGGGACGGCGCTGCGCTCATTTCTTCGGCACGCTCGCTTTCTGGCCCCGCTCCAGCAGGCTCTTCTCGATGGACGTCAACGCGTCGATCTTCGCCTGCAGGTCCTCAATCTGCTTCTGGTCATCCCGAAGCCGCTCCTCGTATCGTTTGTTGTCGAGCAAGTAGCCGTTCAGCAACATGGCGAACGCGCGCAGCCCCGAGTCCCGGTTCGAGCCTTCCTTGAGCAAGGGCTCCAGCAGCGCCTGGGCCCCCGCCTCGTTGCGCACCGCCGAGCCGGGCATCGCCTGCACCAGGGCGAGACGCATCCTATCGAGGTCGTTCTTATCCTTGGCAAAGGCCTGACGCACCGTTTCCAGCTCCTTGGCGAGTTCCGCGGGCTGCAGTTTGCGCACCTGGCCATAATAGGTCAACAGGGTGTCCAGATCGCTCGGTTCCGGCTCCGCGACCACGACCCGGGGTTCCGGTGGTGGCTTGGGACGTGCCTCGGCCTTCGGCGGCGGCTCCGCTTTTCGGGCCGCCTCGGCCTTCGGCGGCGGCTCCGACTGCGCAGGGATGGGCAGCCCCATTTCGGCGCAGCCCCCAGCGACCAGGGCCGCAGCCATTACCGTCCAACACAGCGCCTTCATGCGGCCAATTCCTGTTGCACTAGAGGCATCGTCACCCGAAAGTGAGCGCCTACTCCTTTCTCGTCGACCACTTCAATTGTGCCCCCATGAGACAGTACGTGTTCCCGGGCGATGGACAGCCCCAGCCCCGTGCCGCTCACCGGTGCCGCCGCGGTCTGTCGGCCCTGATAAAACGGATCGAAGATCCGCCCCCGGTCCTCGCCGTCGATTCCAGGCCCTTGGTCCATGACCTCGACCACCGCATCCACCCCGTTGCGGCGGGCAATGATGGATACGATGCCTCCCCGGGGCGAGAAGCGGATCGCATTGGAAAGCAAGTTGTCGAGGGTAACGCGCAGCTTCTCCTCATCCGCCTGCAATACGAAATCCGGGCAAATCAGTTTCAATTTCAGGTCCTTGGCAATCATCGCCAGCTTTTGGTCGGCCGCCACCCGCTTGATCACGTCCCGGATCTTTATGGGCTTGGTGCTCAGCGTTCCCTTCTGGAACTGGACCGCGCTGTAGTTCAACAGGTTCTCGATCAGCTTGCGCAACTCGATGCTGTTGTTGCGAAGGATTCCCACAACTTCCCGTTGCTCCGAAGTCAGCGGCCCGGCACTCTCGTCCGCCAGCAGCTCCGATCCTTCCCGCAATGCCGTAAGAGGCGTCTTCAGCTCGTGGGACACATGGCGCAGAAAACGGCTCTTTTGCTCCTCCACCACCGCCAGGCGCTGGCGCAGCCAGTCAAGCTGCCGGCCCAGATATTCCAGGTCCTGGGGTCCGCTTACGGCGATGGGCGACTCGAAATCAGCGTTTCCAAGCTTGCGGATGCCCTCGTCCAGCTGCCGGACGGGGCGGGCGAGCACCAGCGAAAATCCCACCACCAGGATAACCGCCGCCGGAACCAGCGCCAGCAGCTGCCAGAGCACGATGTTCTGGGCCCTGCCCGCCAGCTCCTGCAAAGCGGCAACCTCGCGGGCAATGACCTCATTGCTGGTGGCCAAAATGGCTCGGCCTTCCTTCGCGAGGTTGGCGAACTCCCCGGCCATGGCCTCCGTCTTCTCGGCCCGCACCCCCTCGGGCGCAGTTCGCGGATTCTGCGTAATGGTCTCGAAATAGATCGCACTCTCCCGGGCAAGAATATCGTCCAGCTGCTCCCGCTGGCGCGCACTCAGGGGCAACTGCGCCAACGCCCGGGCCGCCTTCAGAAACTGCTCATGGGCCGACGCCAGCCCCTCCAGCAGCGCAGGGTCCCCCAGCACCAGATATTGCCTCGCGACCCGCTCCTCGTTGGTGATGGATTCCGCAAGAGCCCGGCTGCTCTCCGTGGCCTGCACCGCCCCGTATACCGCGTGACGACTCTTGTCGGCGAGACGGTCGATGGACACCGCGTTGTTCACCAGCGCGATAAGCAACGGCAGGGCGACCAGTGAAAAGCCAACAAAAAGAAGCTTGCGAAACGACTTTGGGTAAGGGACCTGCATGGCCGTTGCCGGGCCGGAGCGCCAGGGGAGACGAATGTTAACGCAGACTGATGGTCCCGCGCGAGGGGTTTCCTGAACTCGCTCTGCTGGCCTCCTCAAAAAAGGGCCGGGTCTCGAAAATGCTGGCCGGGAGGCTTTGTCCCCGCCAGCGGAGGTTGCGCTTCACCAGGAAGTCGAAAAGCAGCGGATTCGCCTCGCGCACCGTCCGCAACAGGGGTTCCAGTCCGGGATCGATCACCTCGAGATCCACGAGCTGATTCACGGAAAACAGGGGCATTACCCCGGGCAGCGGATAATCCGAACCGTTCAGCAACCGGGGATGCCACTCCTTGTGCTCCAGGATCGTCTTGAGGTGCCGGGCGCGGTTTACCTGGGTGATGCCCGAGATGTCCCCGAACAGGCGCGACTCGTATTGGGGTTCAGCCATCAGCCGCGCGAACAATTCTATGGAAGGAACGTGGGGGCCGCTGGGCCCCCGGTCCAGGTCCTGATCCCCCCCCAGGGTCGCGCAGTGGGCGACGATGACCCGGACCCCCCGCTCTAGCGGCATCCTGAGCTTGAGGGGATTGCCAAGCGCATCGCCACCCGGCGTGCTGATCGCCCACTCGCCTCCCGCGTGGGAAAGCAGCGGCAGGCCTAGTCGCACCAGCGCGTCGTAGAAGCGCACGCAACGCGGAGACGCCGGGTCAATCCCCTGGGCCGCCGGCAGCCACTTCACGGCACGGGCGCCGTGCTGCGCCGCCCATTCCAGCGCGTCCACGCAGTCTTCCCGGTAAGGGTGCACCGAGCATATCCATTCAAAATAGCGCGGGTGCTCCCGCGCCAGCCGCGCCGCGTAGGCATTCGGCGTGTAGATGCCGGTGCGGTCGCGATCTGCGACGCCCGTTTCCGTGTGGTACTGGTCGAGGGCGAGCAGCATCAATTTCACGCCGGGGCGCAGCCCGTCCACCAGGTTGTGCATGCGCTCGACAAAGGTTTGATCCACCCGCCCGCGGGCATCATGGGCGCATCCGGCATTCAGGTAAAACAGCTTTTGCACGTACTCCCAGGGATTGAGGAGGCTGTCCATGCGCGGGTTGACCCAGATGCCGGATTCGCCGTCGCCGACGCCGACCAAATGGACATGGCAGTCCCATACTTCGCGAGCGTCGATTCCGTCCCAGGCGGCGTCGATCGCGGGATCTTGGGCGACCTCGAGCGGCAGACTGGTGTGGCAGGACTGGAAAAGGCCCTGCTTCCGCGAATACAGGAGCAATGCGCCGCCCACGCCAGCCAGCGCCACGGCCCCAGACCCGATCAGGAAAGTGCGGCGTTTCATAGGCGTGGCAGCGGTGCGACGGCCCTAGCGGGCGCCGGATGCGTGAGCGGGCCGATCGCCCTCGCCGCTCATGGCGGCCCGCGCGAATTTCATGAAGTCCCGCAACCCCGTGCCGGGCACCTGTCTTCCCCGGAGGAAGCTGAACACGTCGACGCCTTCCAACTCCCGCGCGATGACCAGTTGGTCGGCAAGGTCCAGCACCGCCTGCCAAACCTCTCGCCGGCGAAACAGCGCGCGGATCCGCGCCGCCCCCGCGCGCTTCGCCCCGGGGGCGATGGTCGCGAAGCGTTCGCCGTGGACATGGCGGAGCACCCGGTCGATCAGGCTCTCGTCGCCGGGGCTGATCAAGTACGGACGCCACTTCATCCAGCGAAATTCAGCGATGGATCCCGCCACCAGGGTATCCACGGCCGCGGCCACCTTGTAATCGTTGCGGCACCTCTGGGCGGCGATGGCGTCGGGATCGCCCTGCAGCGCGTCGAAAAGCGCATTGGCAACGAACGCCGCCGGCCCAACGTTCACCAGTCCGCCCTCATCGCCCAGCGACATGCGTTGAAAGAGGCTTTGGTGATAAAAATGAGCGACGGCGTGCCCCGCTTCATGAACGGCAATAAGCTTTTCCCGCTCCCGGGCCGTGAGCCGCTCGAATTCCCGCCGGCGGCGTTCCTCGCCCCTCGCGCTCATCCGTGATGCCATGCCGCGCCGCGACGGCGCCTCGATGCTGTGCCCATCTTCATCCGCTTCTTCCGGCATTCTTGTCCCTGGAATGGCCGGTCGCCAATTCGTAGATTCGCAGCAGGTCGTCCTCGCTGATGTCCACGAAGGAATCAATCTGGCTCAGCGCATAGACAAAGTCCTCGTGGGAAATCGTTCCCAATCCCGGTGGCTTCCCAACCGGGCCCGTCGTGGCTTTTCCCTTGATCAGGGCCGCCGGATAACGCCGCCAGGAAAAGAAGGCGTTGAACGCGACCGCCACCGCGAGGATGATGACCGCGTCGACCAGCACCGGCGTCAGCACAAACTGATAGCCCAATGCCCGGGTCGACTCACCGCCGATTACCGCCGCGAACGCCGTCGCGCCGCCCGGTGGATGCAGGCAGCGCAGGTAATACATCCCCAGGATCGCAAGACCGACGGCGCAGGCGGCAGCCAAGGCGAGATCAGGCACCCAGCGCGCGCAGGTCACACCGATGAACGCGGACAATACGTGGCCGCCAAATACGGCCCAAGGCTGGGAGAGCTGGCCGTGGGGCACCGCGAACAGAAGCACGGCTGATGCGCCCATGGAAGCGAGCAGCATCGCGGCGCCGCTCCGCTCCAACCAGAGCAACGTGACCGTCGCCACGCAAAGAATCCCCAGGAAACCGCCGGCCGCGGAAATCACGCGCTCCGCATGGCTCACTGGCGCGGTCTCGATGCCCAGGAGCCCGATCAAACCTCTTGAATCTGTCTTCATGGCGCAGGCGAGATTCCCATCTTCAAAATGCAGGCGAGTAGATGGACGGCGCCGCCCCGGCAGCGCTCGTAGATGCCATGGCCACCGCCCAAGCGAGAAGGGCCCGCGCCGGTGCGAGCCCTCGATTTGGTGGGTCGTGCAGGATTCGAACNNTCTACCGACTGAGCTAACGACCCGGAAAGCCGCGCATTATACCGGGTCGCCGGGTGACGGAAAAGCCGTTCCCCCCGCGCTCGCAGCGCGATTCAGACCGCCTCCAACTTGCGCAAGCTGGAGGGCAGCAACTTCAGGTCTACAAGGGCCGAAACCAGGGCCTTGAAAAACGTCGCCTCGCTTTCGTACACCATCTTGTAGTACTGCACCTTCATCGTGAGGGCACTGCCCAGCACGATGCCAAAGAAGGTGATGAAGGGACCGATCGCGAGGGTGGATATCCCGGTCACCGCCTGACCAATGGTGCAACCCATGGCGAGCACGCCGCCGAATCCCATGAGCACCGCCCCGGCGAGGTGATTCCAGAAATCCCGGCCGCTGGCGAACCATTCGATCCGGAAACTCCGGGACACCAGAGCCCAGAGCAGCGAGCCCAGAATCACGCCAGCGACGGTCATCACGCCGAAGGTGAGCACCGCGGACTGGAAGCCGGAAGCGGCATAACCCAGGGCCTGCCCCATGGGATTGATGAAGGTGAAGGACTGGGGCGCCAGCGGACGGCTGTCCGCCGGCCTCCCGGCGGTGGATTGGTTGTAGAAGTCCCATTGCTGCACATATCCCTGCAGTGACATCAGGTCACCGTCGGCGCGCACGGCCACGTTGCTGGTGACATACCAGGCGGCGACGATGGCCAGCCCCACCACCATCCCGCCCAGCACATTGTCGAAGCTGTTGCGAAAGTCCGCAGACCGGAAGGCAACCGCCAGGAAGCCGATGCCCAGCACGCCGCCGATCACCAGCCGCGCCAGCGCCACCTTGTCGCCGCCCACGATCACGGCGCCCAGGTCCTGGCTCGCGCCCAGATCGACGGCGAGGGGACGAATCCAGTAATAGAACAGCAAGGTGAACAGGGTCTGATCAGTGCCGGGGAAGGGATTGATCATGAAATAGGCAATTACTGCGATCACCAGCAGCACCATCACGGACTTGAGATTGCCGCCACCGATGCGAATCAGGGTCTTGTTGCCGCAGCCGGACGCGAGGGTCATCCCCACTCCGAAGATCAGTCCGCCCAGGAGATGCTCGGCCCAAAGCAGTTGGCCGGCGCGGTATGGCGGGAAGGAGGCTCCGGGTTTGGCAGCGCCAAAGTATTCCAAAGCCGCGACGCCGAGGACCGCCACCGCGATGGCGAGGAGCCACGCCCGGAAGCGACCGGTGTCGCCCATGTTCACCCAGTCGGAGACGGCGCCCATGGTGCAGAAGTTGGTCTTGTTGACCACGGCACCCAGAACCAGGGCGATCCCGAAGGTCGACCAGAGAAAAACCCCATGAGCCTGCGCGAAGCCCTCGAACACCATCTCAGCACCCTCCCCTTTGCCGCTTGAGCCGGAGCATCACGGAGACCCGGAACACGTCCGATCCCCCAGACCCCGCCAGGATCCGAGAATTCTAGCGAAATGCCCAAGCCGGGGAATCAGTTTTTTGGGAAAACGCATAACCGGATTCGATGCGGCAAAGCCGCAAAAACACCGCCGATTTCAGGCGTAGCGCGTGGGATCGAGGAGACCGGACTCTTCGAAGCCCGATTTGCGCAAGCGGCAGGCGTCGCAGCGCCCGCAAGCCAGCCCCTCGGCCGTAGCCTGGTAGCAGGAAACGGTGAGACTGAAATCGACCCCGAGGGACGCCCCGCGGCGGATGATCTCCGCCTTGGGCATGGCGATCAATGGCGCGTGGATGGTCAGGCGCGCGCCCTCCACCGCCGCCCTGGTGGCCAGGTTCGCCATGGTTTCATAGGCACGGATGTATTCGGGCCGGCAATCGGGGTACCCGGAGTAATCCACCGCATTTGCGCCGATAAAGATGTCCCGCGCTTCCAGCACCTCGGCCCAGGCCAGGGCCAGGGAAAGCAGGATGGTATTGCGCGCCGGCACATAGGTGACGGGAATCCCTGGCTGGGCGCCGGAACTCGGCACCGCCAGTGAAGCGTCGGTGAGCGCGGACCCGCCGAAACCTCCCAGGTCCACCCGCAGCAACCGGTGCTCGGCGGCCCCCAGGTGCCGGGCGACGCGAGCGGCCGCGTCCAGTTCCGCGCGATGACGTTGCCCGTAATCCACTGACAGGGCGTGGCACTGGAAGCCCTCGGTCCGCGCCCAGGCCAGAGTGGTGGCCGAATCGAGCCCCCCGGAGAGAAGCACCACGGCCCGCCGCGCCATCACCGTCCCCGAACCTCTCCCCAGAGCAGCTTGTGCAACTGGATCTGAACCCGAACCGGCAGGCGGTCCCGGAGCACCCAGTCGGCCAGGGCGGTGGGGCTCAGTCTTCCGTATACCGGCGACAGCAGCAGCGGGCAGACGCGGTCGAGGCGGCGCTCCGCGATCACCTGCCGCACCCACTCGTAATCCCCTTCGCCGGCGAGCACGATCTTGATCTCGTCCCGCTTGGTCAGGTGGGCAAGGTTCTCCCAGCGGTTCTTGGCGCATTCCCCGGACGCGGGCGCCTTGAGGTCCATGACCTTGGATACCCGCCGGTCGACTGCCGAAAGTTCCAGGGCCCCGCTGGTCTCCAGGGACACGGAATAGCCGCCGTCACACAGCACTTCGAGCAGATCCAGGCAGTGCTTCTGGGCCAGGGGTTCTCCTCCCGTCACGCACACCTGTTTGGCGCCACATTCCGCCACCTCCCGCAAGATGGCTTCGATGGTCATCAAGCGCCCTCCCCGGAAGGCGTACTCGGTGTCGCACCATACGCAGCGTAACGGGCATCCGGTGAGGCGCACGAAGACCGTCGGCAGACCGGCCCGGCTGGTTTCCCCTTGCAGGGAAAGAAAGATTTCGGTGATGCGAAGCTTGAGCGCGAGGGGCGTTCCGGACGCTCTCGGTCCCCTGGATTTCGCGGTAGGCGCGACCTTGCCGCTCACGCCCCAACCTTGAGGCTCACCTCAGGCCAGCCAGCCGGCGCTTCGCCTTCTGTGCGGCATCGCTCGCCGGATATTTTTCCAACAGGTCCTCCAGCGTCTTCTTCGAGCCCGCCGCATCTCCGAGCTCCTGCTGGCAGCTCGCGACATTCAGCATGGCATCGGGCGCCTTCGGGCTGTCCGGGTAAGCACTGACCAGCTTCTGCTGGGTGGCGATGGCGCTCTTGTAGTCCCGCAGGTTGAAATGCGAATTTCCGATCCAGTAATGGGCGTTGGGGGTGAAGACGGAGTTGGGATAGACCTTGATGAAGTTCTGGAACCCGGCAATCGCCCCTTGGTAATTGCCGATCTTGAACAGGTTGTAGGCGGCGTCGTAGGCGCGCAACTCGGGCCCGCTGTTGCCGCCTCCGGCGGCAGACGGTGGCGCCGCGGCCGTCCTTGCGGTTTCCGCAGCCACCGGCGGTGCGGCGCCGGGAACTCCCGCCGCGGGCGCCTGGCCGGGCATACCTGCAGCCGTAGGCGCGCCGCTACCCGGGCTTGCGCCCGGGGCGGAGCCCAACCCGCCCGGCACCTGGGTGGCGGCACCACCCTGTTCCAGGCGCCGCAGCCGCGTGTCGAGATCCACGTAAAAGTCCTTCTGCCGCTTCTGGGATGCCTCGTCCGAGTAGCGAAGCTCCTCGACCTGGCCTCGCAGCTTCGCGACTTCCTGCCTTAGCTGCTCGATCTGGTTCAGCAAATCGAGAACGCCCTGGCTCCGGACGGATTGCTCGATTCCCGCCAGGCGCGTGTCCACCTGCTGCGCCTGGGCCTTGAGCTGCTCGATCTCCTTCTGGGCCTTCTCGACGCCCTGCCGCGCCTCATCGTCGCTGAACAAAGCCGCCCGGGGCCCGCTGGCAAGAAGCATCAGGGGCAACACCCACCAGAGCCGCTTCATGGCGAGTTATTCGCCCTGGTAGACGATGTCTGCGCGCCGGTTTTCCGCCCAGGAAGCCTCATCGTGACCCGGCGCCCGGGGCTTCTCTTCCCCGAAGCTCACCGACTCGATCTGGCTCTCCTGTACTCCCAGTACTTCCATGGCCCGCTTCACTGCGTCGGCGCGTTTCTGGCCCAGCGCCAGGTTGTATTCCCGGCTGCCGCGCTCATCGGCGTTACCCTGCAGGATGACCTTGGCCTTGGCGTTTTCCTTAAGGTAACGGGAATGAGCCTGGATCAGGGACTGGTGCTCCGGCCTGATCACGAAGCTGTCGAAGTCGAAATAGATGCTGCGCCTGGACAGGGGGCTCGCCGGATCGGTGAGCGGATTTGCGCCGACCGCGCCCGGCTGCAGCGGCTGCGCCTGGGCGCCCTCGGCGGCCCCCGGCTGCTGGCCCGGCATGCGCTCCTCGACCTTTGCCGCTTCCTGCTCTTTGGTCGGCGTGCTTTCGCAACCTGCCAGCAGCAGTCCGGTAATAGCCAGTAACGCGATCTTCCTGATCATGTCTTTCGTCCTTTCCTGATGGGTCATTTAGGCTGAGTTCGCGGGAGCGGGCCCCAAGCTGGTTCGCGAATGTCGCCGGAAGAGGAAGTGAGCCGCTGTTTTACGCGGCCATCGCTGGAAACCGCGGCCAGGACGCCACGGCCCGCCACCTCCGATGCATAAAGGATCATCTTGCCGTTGGGCGCGAAGCTCGGTGACTCGTCGAGCGCCCCGTCAGTCAACACCTGCACCTGGCGCGTGGCGATGTCCTGAACCGCCACGTTGAACCGTCCGTCGTTTCGGGTGATGAACACCACGCTTCTGCCGTCAGGGCTGTAGCGCGCCGAGACGTTGTAGCCGCCTTCGAAGGTCATGCGCTGGGGCGGGCCGCCGGCCGCCGGTACGCGATAGATCTGCGGGCTGCCGCCGCGATCCGAGGTGAACATGATCCACTGTCCGTCGGGGGAATAGTTGGGCTCGGTGTCGATGGAGGCGCTCTGCATCAGCCGCGTCATCCCCCCCGCCGCCAAGTCCAGCACGAAGATCTGGGAGCCTCCCGCCATGGACAGCACCACCGCCAGCTTCTTGCCGTCGGGCGACCAGCCGGGCGCAGAATTGGAACCCTTGAAACGGGCCACCGCCCGCCGGTCGCCGCTTTTCAGCGACTGCACGTAAACCACCGGCTTCTTGTCCTCGAAGGAAACATAGGCAAGGCGGTCACCATCCGGCGCCCAGGTCGGGGAGATGATAGGCTCGTTGGACGCCAGCACGGTCTGCGCCCCGTAGCCGTCCGAATCCGAAACCTGAAGTTCGTAACGCTTGCCCTGCTTTACCACGTAGGCGATGCGCGTGGCGAAGACGCCCACGTCGCCGGTAAGCGCCTGGTAGATGACGTCGGCAATCTTGTGTGCAGTGAGCCGCAGCTGCGCCGGGGACACGGTGTACACGAACCCGGTCATCTGGGTCTGCTTGACGGCGTCCAGGAGCCTGAAGCGAATTTCAGTCCGGCCGTCGGGCAAAGTGGCCGTGGTGCCG
>DKBC01000294.1 GCA_002451065.1 Betaproteobacteria bacterium UBA6910 | reverse complement strand
CGAGATCGACGAGGAGCGCCGGCGCATTTCCCTGGGAATGAAGCAATGCATGCCTAATCCCTGGGAAGAGTTCGCCATGAACCATAAGAAGGGCGACCGGGTGAAGGGCCAGATCAAGTCGATCACCGATTTCGGAATCTTCATCGGCCTCACCGGTAGCATTGACGGGCTGGTGCATCTCTCCGACCTCTCCTGGAGCAAGCCCGGCGAGGAGGCCGTTCGCGACTATAAGAAGGGCGACGAGGTGGAGGCGACCGTGCTCTCCATCGACGTCGAGCGCGAGCGCATCTCCCTCGGCATCAAGCAACTGGAGGGAGATCCGTTCAACGTCTTCGTCGGCGCCCACGACAAGGGCTCCGTCGTCGCCGGCACCGTGAAGTCCATCGACGCCAAGGGAGCGGTGGTCCAGCTTTCAGGGGAAGTCGAGGGATATCTGCGCGCATCCGAGGTGTCGCGGGACCGGGTCGAGGACATCCGCACCCGCCTCAAGGAAGGGGACCAGGTGACGGCGATGATCATCAACGTCGATCGCAAGAACCGCGGGATCAATCTCTCCATCAAGGCCAAGGACGTGGCGGACGAGTCGGCGGCGATGCAGAAGTTGCAGGCCGAAAGCGCCGCCAGCACGGCGGGCACCACCAATCTCGGCGCACTGCTGAAGGCGAAATTGGACAACAAGAGCAGCGAATAACCAGCGGGAGACAAAATGACAAAATCGGAGCTGATAATCAAGCTTGCGGCGAGACATCCCCAGCTCGTGGCCAAGGATGCGGAGCTCGCGGTCAAGATGGTGCTGGATGCCATGTCCAAAGCGCTCGCCGAAGGCGACCGCATCGAGATCCGCGGCTTCGGCAGTTTCGGTCTGAATTACCGTCCCCCGCGAGTGGGCCGCAATCCCAAGTCCGGAGAAAAGGTTCACGTGCCGGAGAAGAACGTGCCGCACTTCAAGGCGGGCAAGGAACTCCGCGAGCGGGTTGATTATCCGAAGTGACAGTGCCTGGAGCGAACCGGATCAACCGGGGCGGCATGCCGAAAGTCATGCCGCCTTTTTTTAGCGGTGGCCCGTCACGCGGCCGGCCTCGCCGGAGGAGCTGGTCATGAGTGAGGAGCGGGGTTTGGGCGGTGGCGTGTTGCGCGTAATCACGTGGATTCTGCGCATTCTGCTGTTCCTGGTAGTCGTCAGTTTTGCCGTTGGAAACCAGGATCTGGTGACGGTGCGCTATTTCATGGACCACACCTGGCAGGCGCCCCTGGTGCTGGTTCTGTTCATGGCCTTTGCCGTGGGCGCCGCCCTGGGTTTGCTCGCTATTGTGCCGACGATGCTCCGCCAGCGGCGCAGAATCGCCCGCCTGACGCGAGAAGCCGCGGCGCGTCAGCGTGAGCCTCACCCCGTGCCTCCGGAGCGTACCCTCCCGCTCTAGTCGGGGGAAATAGTTCGCGTTTCCGGGGTGGCCGAGCAAAGAGAACCGCATGGAGTTCGAATTCTGGTGGCTGGTGGCGTTTCCCGTGTTTTTCGGCATGGGTTGGCTTGCGGCGCGGATTGACATACGCCAGCTGCTGTCGGAGTCGCGCACCGTGCCGCGATCCTACTTCAAAGGTCTCAATTTCCTGCTCACCGAGCAGCACGACAAAGCCATCGAGGCGTTCATCGAGGTGGTCAAGGTCGATCCGGAAACAGTGGAGCTCCATTTTGCCCTGGGTAACCTGTTCCGGCGCCGGGGCGAGGTGGAGCGCGCCATCCGCATGCACCAGAATCTGGTTGACCGCTCCGATCTGGCCGAGGAGCAAAAGCTCGCCGCATTGTTCGAGCTCGGCCAGGATTACCTGAAGGCGGGGCTGCTGGACCGGGCGGAGGAAGCCTTCGCGCGCCTTCGCGGCACCTCCCATGAGTCGCGGGCCCTGCAGCATCTGCTTGAGATCTACGAGCAGGAAAAGGACTGGCTCAAAGCCATCGACGTGGCGCGGGAGATTGCCAAGCTCTCTGGCCAACCGCGGGACAAGGAGATCGCGAATTTCTATTGCGAGCTGGCCGCGGGCGAGATTACCCACTCCCGGTTTGACGCGGCCCGCGGCTACCTGGAGGACGCGCTGCAGACCCACCGCAAATGCGTGCGCGCCAATCTGCTCCTGGGCGATCTGGAGCAGGCGGCCGGCCGCCGCCGGGAAGCCATCGAGGCCTGGAAGCGCGTGGAGACCCAACGGCCCACGTATCTTTCGCTGGTGGCGAATCGCCTGTTGGACGCGCACCGGGAGGACGGGCGGTTCGACGAGGGCCTCAGTCTGCTGCGGGGCTACCTCGCCCAGCACCCGTCTCTCGACCTGCTGAACGCCGTGTTCGTGGGGACCCTGGACCGGGAGGGTCCGCAAAAGGCCTACCGCCTGCTGCGGGACGAACTCGGGAGGAATCCCACCCTGCTGGGCCTCGATCGGCTGCTGGAGGCGCAACTCATGGAGACGCCCCCCGAGAAGCGCCGGGACTTGGAACTGATCAAGAATCTGGTGCACCAGCACACGCGCAGCCTCGCCCAGTACCGGTGCGACAACTGCGGTTTCAAGTCCCGGCAGTTTTACTGGCGCTGTCCGGCGTGCGGCGAGTGGGAGACCTATCCACCTCGTCGCACGGAGGAGCGGGAACTCGCCGCATGACGGATCCGCGGATCATCGTTGCCTTGGACTGCGGCGACCGCGACCAGGCGCTGAACCTGGCCGGGCGGCTTGATCCGGGGCTATGCCGCCTTAAGGTGGGCAAGGAGTTGTTTACCTCCACCGGCCCCGGTTTGGTGCGTGAACTGATGGCCGCCGGCTTCGAGGTCTTTCTCGACCTCAAGTTTCACGATATTCCCACTACGGTAGCGCAGGCATGCAAGGCCGCGGCCCGGCTGGGTGTGTGGATGGTGAACGTGCATGCGCTCGGCGGGCGCAAAATGCTACAGGCGGCGCGGGATGCGCTGGGTCAGGTCGCGCACCGCCCCAAGCTGGTGGCCGTCACGCTTCTCACGAGCCTGGAGCGCGGCGACCTCGCGGAGATCGGCCTGCGCGGTGAGCCTGCGGAGCACGTGGCGCGGCTCGCGTCTCTGGCGCAGGACTGCGGCCTCGACGGGGTGGTTTGTTCGGCCCAGGAAGCCGCCGGGTTGCGGCGGACCCTGGGTTTGAGCTTCTGCCTGGTGACTCCGGGGATACGCACCGCGGGGGTGGCCCGGGACGACCAGAACCGTGTCGCCACGCCCGCGGGCGCCGTGCGGGCGGGTGCCGACTATCTGGTCATCGGGCGCCAGGTGAGCCGGGCCGCCGATCCGCGGGCGGCACTGGTGGCGATCCAGCGCGAGATGGACAGCGCAAACTGAGAAAGCAACAAATGAATGGTACGGAACGGCTGGTCCTTCCCTCCTTTGACGGCGCCCGGGTGCTAGTGGTGGGCGACGTGATGCTGGATCGCTACTGGTTCGGCGAGGTGTCGCGCATCTCGCCCGAGGCACCGGTGCCGGTCATCAAGGTGGAGCGCAGCGAGGAGCGACCGGGCGGCGCGGCCAACGTGGCGCGTAACGCGGCGGCCCTGGGTGCCTCGGTGAGCCTGCTCTCGGTGGTGGGCAAGGACGAGGCCGGCGACGCCCTGGAGAGGCTGATTCGCGGGGAACGGGTAACCGCGGTCCTGTACCGGGACCATACCATCTCGACCACCATCAAGCTGCGGGCCGTCGCCCGCCAGCAGCAATTGCTGCGCATCGACTTCGAGAATCAGCCCAACCATGAACTGCTAAAGCACACCCTGGGCGATTTCGCCTCCATGGCCGCGGAAGCCGACGTGGTGATACTTTCGGACTATGGCAAGGGAGGCCTGACCCATATCGGGCGCATGATCGAAATCGCGCGGCAGGCGCAGAAGCGGGTGCTGGTGGATCCCAAGGGGGATGACTACGAGCGCTATCGCGGTGCTACCATCGTCACGCCGAATCGCAACGAATTCCGCGAAGTGGCGGGCCGCTGGAAGAGCGAAGAGGACATGGCCGAGCGTGCCCAGCGCCTGCGCCGGAGTCTCGGCCTGGAGGGCCTGCTGGTGACGCGCAGCGAGGAAGGCATGACGCTCTACCGGGAAGGGGAGGTGCTGCACGAGCCGGCCCAGGCCCGGGAAGTGTTCGACGTCAGTGGCGCCGGCGACACGGTCATTGCCGCCCTTGGCGTGATGTTGGCGACGGGCGCCGATCTTCGCCAGGCGATGCGCGTCGCCAATCTCGCGGCTGGCGTGGTGGTCGGCAAGCTGGGCACCGCGGTAGTGACAAGGGAAGAACTGCTCAAGGAGTGAGGGTCCGGAAGGCGGGCGTGAGCCGAGGCGGGAGCAAGGAGCAGCACCGCGGTTGCGCCGAATCGTGAGTTCCAGGAAAGGGAAGCGGAATGTATTACGTGGTCACCGGCGCCGCCGGTTTCATCGGTTCGAACATCGTCAGGGAGCTCAATGCGCGGGGAGAGGCGGACATCCTCGCGGTGGACAACCTGAAGAACGGCGACAAGTTCAGGAACCTGGCGGATTGCGAGATCGCCGATTACTTCGACAAGGGAACCTTTCTGGCGGAGCTGGAAGCGGGCGCGTTCGATGGCGATGTCGCGGCCGTCGTTCACCAGGGGGCCTGCAGCGACACCACCGAGCGCGACGGCCGGTACATGATGGACAACAATTACCGCTATTCCCTGGCCCTCCTCGATTTCTGCCAGGACCAGGAGGTGCCCCTGTTGTATGCCTCATCGGCATCGGTCTATGGCGCGGGGCCCGTCTTCCTCGAGGAACGGGAGTACGAGCATCCGCTGAATGTTTACGGCTATTCCAAGTTTCTCTTCGACCAGGTCGTGCGGCGCCGGCTCGCGGACCGCACGGCGCCCATTGCCGGATTCCGCTACTTCAATGTTTACGGCCCCCGGGAGGCCCACAAGGAGCGCATGGCGTCGGTGGCATTCCACTTCTTCAACCAGTACCTGTCCGAGGGCTGCGTGCGGCTGTTCGAGGGCTGGGACGGCTACGGGGACGGGGAGCAGCGCCGGGACTTCGTCTCCGTGGAGGACGTGGTGAAGGTAGCCATGTATTTCCTGGAGGAGGGAAGCCGCTCGGGAATATTCAACGTGGGCACCGGGGCGTCCCAGACCTTCAATGATGTGGCGGTGGCCACGATCAATGCCTGCCGCGCGGCGGCGGGGGAGCGGCCCCGGACCCTGGCACAGCTGCGTGACGATGGCGCGATCCGCTACGTACCGTTTCCCAACGACCTCAAGGGAAAGTATCAAAGCTTTACCCAGGCCGACATCGGAGCCCTGCGCCAGGCCGGCTATACCGAAGCGTTCCTCACGGTGGAGGAGGGGGTGGCCCGCTACGTGAGGGATATGCTGGAACCCGTTTGACGCGGCGCGGGCAGCGCGCCAGGGAAGCGGGCCTGTGCCATAATCGGTTTCACCTTTGCAACGCGCGCCACGATGCACAAGACCATCGAGGATTTTGTCGGCAATACCCCGCTGGTAAAGCTTAAGCGCATACCCGGAAACACGAGCAATGTGCTGCTCGCCAAGCTGGAAGGAAACAACCCGGCGGGATCGGTGAAGGACAGACCAGCTCTGTCCATGATCGTCCGGGCCCAGGAGCGGGGCGACATCAAGCCCGGAGACACCTTGATCGAGGCGACCAGCGGCAACACCGGGATTGCGCTTGCCATGGCGGCGGCGATGATGGGCTACCGCATGGTCCTGGTGATGCCGGAGCACCTTTCGGTGGAGCGTCGGCAGACCATGCGGGCGTTCGGCGCGGAGATTGCCCTCACGCCCAAGGATGGCGGCATGGAACTGGCCCGGGACACGGCGGAGCGCATGCGCGCGGAAGGCCAGGGCATCATCCTCGACCAGTTCGCGAATCCGGACAATCCCCGTTCCCACTACGAAGGGACCGGCCCCGAAATCTGGCGCGATACCGGCGGCCGGGTCACCCACTTCGTTAGCAGCATGGGCACCACCGGAACCATCATGGGGTGCTCCCGGTTCTTCAAGCAGAAAAACCCCGCGATACAAATCGTGGGCGTCCAGCCCGAGGAGGGATCCCAGATACCGGGCATCCGCAAATGGCCCGAGGCCTATCTGCCGAAGATCTATGACCCGAAGCAGGTGGACCGGCTGATCTATGTCTCCCAGGCGGAGGCCGAGGAAATGGCGCGCCGGCTCGCCAGGGAGGAAGGCATTTTCGCCGGAATTTCCTCGGGCGGAGCCCTGGTTGCCGCCCTTCGCCTCTGCGCCGAAGTCCGCGACGCGGTCATTGTCACCATCGTTTGCGATCGCGGCGACCGCTATCTTTCCACGGGCGTTTTTCCCGCCTAGGGGGCGAGGCGCGGTCATGACCCGGGCGACGCGCTCGGTGGTGGTGGCAGCTCTGGGTCTGATTGTCCTCGCGGTGGCGGCGGGCGACGCGCGCGTCACGCTGACCATGGAGGACATCGAGGGTCCCGATTTTTCGGCCCGCGGCGTGAACCTGGAGCTTCTCGGCGCCGAGCTGGATCGGCTGAGACTCGTGGTTGACGATCTCAGCGTCGCCGGCCGATCCTGGCGTGGCGTTCGCCTTGAATGCGGGCGGTTCTCCCTCGGCCGCGAAACCTTGACCTGCGGCGAGGGGGTGCTTCGTGCGCCGAGTCCGGTGGCCGTGGCCTTCTCCTATTCGCCCGCCAGCGGCCGTTTCGAGGTGGAGGTGAGTCCGGGGGCCGGGGAATTCTGGCGTGTGGCCGGGAGGGCCGCGGGCGGCACGTGGAATTTGAGGGCTTCGGTGGTCAACGGAAATCCGACGCGCCTCGCTGACTGGCTCCCGGCCGTCATACCACGACCCCGCGAAGGGAACATCGGCGCCGAGATCACGGCATCGGGGCGCGGGGACCAGTGGTCCCGGGTCGAAGGAAACGTGGAATTCCGCGACTTGGCGTTCAGTGACGAGCCGGGGTTGCACGCGGGCGAAAAGGTTGCCGGCCGTGTCGGGATCGCCGCCACCCGGAGCGGAGAACGGGGAGAGTGGTCGGCCGACGCCCAATGGACCTCGGGGGAAATCTTCTGGCAGCCGCTTTACCTCTCGGGGGGAGGCTACCGGATCAGCGCCCATGGTTCGTTTGCGGCGAGCCGCGTGGGAGTTTCCGCCGGCTCGGTGGTCCTGGGAAGCATCGGGGCGGCGGCGTTTAGTGGTGAACTGGGCAGGGCGCCCTGGAGCTTGAAGCGGCTCGAATTGCGGGCGCCGAACATCGAACTCGGACCCCTGTTCGATGCCGTGGGGCGTCCCTTCCTGCAGCAGACCGCGCTGGCGGAGGCCGAAGCGGTGGGGCAGGCCGACATGGACCTGCTGTACGAGGGCGGAGAGGTGCAGACGGTGCGGCTGGACGTCAGACGCGCCGCCCTGCTAGACACGCGCGAGCGCTTTGTGCTGGGCGGGGTGGAGGCCCGCATCCCCTGGTCCCGGCATGCCCCCGGGGAGGGGGAAATCCGCATCGGTGCGGGACACCTGCTGCGGGTGCCGTTCGGCCCCGCGGTGATTCCCCTGGAAATCCAGCCGGGCGGGTTCAGTGTTGCGGCAGCCCGGGTACCCCTGCTCGAGGGTGAACTGACGCTGGAGAATTTCACCGCCGAACGCGAGGGGACGGGCTGGCGCTGGTCGCTCGGCGGCGGGCTCTCGCCGGTCTCGATGGAGAATCTCACCAAGGCCCTCGGCATTCACGTGATGCACGGCACGCTCTCCGCGGTGGTGCCCCGGGTGCGCTACGCGGGCGCAACCCTGGAGGTGGATGGCGCGTTGCTGATCAACGCATTCGATGGAACCGCGGTGATCTCGGGCCTCTCAATGCAGGAGCCCCTCGGCCGGGCGCCTCGGTTGCGGGCGGAAGTGGACATGCGGGGTCTTGACCTGGATCTGCTCACCCGGACTTTCGATTTCGGTAGCATGCAAGGCAAAGTGGACGTGACCGTGCGGGGGCTGGAGCTGTCCAACTGGCGCCCGGTCGCGTTGGACGCAAGGGTGGCGAGCAGCCCCGGCGACTATCCACGAAAGATCAGCCAGCGGGCGGTACAGAACATCAGCGCCCTGGGCGGCGCCGGCGCCGCCGCCGCGATCCAGCGCAGCTTCATCGGGATCTTCGAGCAGTTCGGTTATTCGCGGCTCGGGCTCTCCTGCCGGCTGGAGCGGGGCGTCTGCCACATGGCGGGAATCGAGGATGTGCCGAGCGGTTATGTGATCGTGAAAGGCGGCGGCATTCCGGCGCTTACGGTCATGGGATACAATCGCACCGTTGGCTGGAACGAGCTTCTTGCAAGGCTTCAGCGCATCACCCAGGAAAACGTGAAACCAGTCATTAAATAGCGGCGGAGACCTATGCGTCTAAAAAATCTGCGGATGGCGGTCGGGGGCGCGGCTCTGCTGTCGATCGCCGGCTGCGTAACGATCAATATCTATTTTCCCGCGGCCGCGGCCGAAAAGGCGGCGGATCGCATCATCGAGGAGGTTTGGCAGGGTCAGCCGGGCGAAATTCGACCGAAGGCCGCGCCGGAACCCGAAGGCGCGCCAGCGCAACCCAAGCAGTGAGGAGGCGAGAATGATCAAGCTTTTTCCGTGGCGCTGGTCGGCGCTGGTTCTGGCGGGATTGATGCTGGTCCCGGTTGCGGCGCCCGCCGCGGATCTGGAGATCAACACCCCGGCGATTAACGCCATCAAATCCAGCATGCAGCAGCGCCATGCCCAATTGGCGCCGCACTATGGAAGCGGGGCCGTGGGGCTTACGCGGGACGGAATGGTGGCGGTGCGCGATGCGAACCAGGTCGCCCTGCCGAAGCGCGCGGCGGTCAATGGCCTGGTTGCCGCAGAGAACCAGGACCGGGTGGCGCTTTATCGCGAGATCGCCCGGGCCAACGGCCACCCGGAGTGGGAGGCCGAGATCCGCAATACCTTCGCCCAGCGCTGGATCGACCGGGCCCAGGCCGGCTGGTGGTACCAGAATCCCGCGGGCGCCTGGACCAAGAAGTGACGCGTTGATCCCGGTTCTCGCGTTCGATATCGAAACCGTCCCCGACACCGAGGGGTTGCGCCGGCTTCACGGGCTGGGTTCCGAGGTCCCAGACCGCGATGTCGCCGCCATGGCGTACCATGTCCGGCGCCAGGCCTCGGGCAGCGATTTTCTGCCGCTGCACCTGCAGCGCGTGATCACCATCGCCTGCGCGCTGCGCGACCGCGACAGCTTCCGCGTGTGGAGTCTGGGCAGCGAGAGCGATCCCGAACGGGAGATCATTGCCCGCTTCTACGAGGGGATCGAGAAATACACCCCCCAGCTCGTGTCCTGGAACGGCGGCGGCTTC
>DKBC01000146.1 GCA_002451065.1 Betaproteobacteria bacterium UBA6910 | reverse complement strand
GGTTCCATCCCCCCCCAGCCGCCCCGCCGCGACCTCGACGGCGAGCCTGAAGGAGGCCGGCCCGCCCGCGAGCGAAGCGAGCAAGGGGCCGGACAACTCCGCGCTCCAGGGTTCTTCGTCGATCCCGCCCCGGGCCTGAATGCGCGGATCGCCCTCCGATGGCACCGTCCACTCCAGCGAGGCGACGTGCAGAACCTCATGGACCTGTTCGCAGTCGGGTCCCACGATCAGATCGAAATTCTGGATCAGAATGCGCTCGACCTGCGGCAAGTACCAGCGGGGTTCCTCGCCTGCTGCGTTCGCATCCGGGGCCGGCTGCGGCTTCCCCTCATACGGGGTCAGGCAAAGCGAGCCTCCCCCTATTTCCATGTTGGCGAGACGCAGGTTGCCGGCGAGCAGGGGGGGCACCTGGAATCCGATCCCCACCAGGCCCACCCGCGAGTTCACGCGGTATCTAGCGAAAGGGCGCACAAACTCCAGTTCGGTCGCCTCGATGCGCGGTCTAGGCCCGGTGACCAGCGACAGATTCCCACGCAGGGAAACCTCGCCTCCGACGGCCTTGGAGAGAGCCTGCACCATCCATTGCTTGGATCGTTCCAGGGGGATGGTGAACTCGAAGACGAGCAGCACCAACGCCAGGGCGAGCAGCGCGCCAGTAGCGATGGAAGCGGCAATTATCAGTAGGCGAGCAGCCCGGCGCATGAACCGCAGACTCGGTCAGTAGCTACCTGAAATGAGTCGAATGGTTTCGGAAATGGGTGAGCAGGGGTGGCTTTACCGCGCCGATGGCTGGAGAGAGCGAATCGGACGCTACCCGTAACCGGCTGACCGGGCAGCGAGCGCCATCAACCTCCGCGACCGGTGCCGGCCGTTGCAACCTTGGCCACCACCGCCTGGATGCGCGGCTCCTGCGCCGGGTCCGGTACAGCGGGAATTGAATACCACCTTGCCAGCATCGATTCCGGGTCGTTTTCCGCATCCGACCCGGCCCCGAAATGTTGCTGCAGCCGCTCCAGCTGCCGCGCCCGGCGCGCCTCCGACAATTCCTCCGGTGACGGAATGCCGAGGGCGATTTCCATGTCCAGCAGCAGGGCGTCACGCGCCTCCTCCCCCTGCTGCAATCGGTCGCGAGTCGCCGTGGGCGCGTTTGCCAGACGCTCGGCGAGTGGGCGTTCAACCTTCCCGGGCAGGTGGGGCAGCGCTTCCCAGCACTGGCGCGCCTCGGCGACGACCGCCTCCGTGGGCTCGCCGGCAATGGCGGCAGCTTCGACTTTCTCGGCCAACGATGCCTTCTGCGCCATGACGGTGAAACGGGCCTGGTGCTTGTCACGCCGCAGGGCGTCAATGCGATCCTCGGCGCGACGCGCAAGGTTCCGGGCGCGTTCCTCGAGGGCGTCCTGGCGTTGCCGGGGGACGCGCTCCGTCGCCCGCAACGTGTTGCGGAATTGGGCGAGTGCCCGGGCGATCTCACCGGCATCGTTTCCCTGGAGCGTCCCCTCGAACTCGTCCAGCTGCGCCTTGCGCGCCTCCCGTTGCTGCTGGCGCTCGGCATCGCGCCCGGCGCGCTCCGCGTCCCGGCGGCCAAATATCACGTCGCAGGCTGCGCGGAAACGCTTCCACAGCTTCTGTTCCTGCCCCCGGTTGAGGCGCAGGGCCTCGGATTCCTCCTTCCACTTAGCTTGCAGCGCCTTGGCTTCATTCACCGACTTCCCGATATCGGGCTCGTCCTTAAGGGTCTCTGCCGCCGCGATCAGCTGCTCGCGACGGGCCACTTCCGCGCTCCTGGCCTCCGTCAGCCGGGAGTTGATGGCACCGAGCAAGGCGTCGAGCCGCTTGTTGAGCTGGCGTTCGTTCTTGAAGCCTGCGCGCGCCGCGGCCCGCCATTTTCCGAGCATGGCCCGGCGCTCTGCCTCCACCACCCTGAGGTCCGCGTTCTCCCAAGAGATCCCGCCGAGCCAGGCCTCCCATTCTTCCAGCAGCGCGTTCTTCGCCGCCCTGGCGGCATCGTGGCGGGCGGCTTCCTCGGCGCGCCGCTCGAGCACCGGCGCGTAGGCCTTCTCCAGAGTGGAGTCGAAGCGCTCCCACTGGCTCTTGGACGCGGGGCCGTGGGCATCGGCGCGCTTCCATTCCTCGCGCAGGGCGGGCACCGCGTGGGCACGCTCGTCCACATCGGTTTCATTGCGCAGCAGCTCCTCTGCCGCCTCGATCAGGTGCTCGCGGGCCTCGTGAGTGCCCCAACGGGCCCAGCCGCGCAGCCGGCTGAGCTGTCCTTTCACGCGGCGCAGCCGGCGCTCCAGGGAGCCATGAACCGGGGCGCCGTGCAATGCTGCTTCGAGCTTCCGATCGGTGGCCTCGGCGTCATGCAGCTGGCCGTCCTCCAGCTGCTTCTCCAGTTCCTCCAGCAGGCCGCGCGCCGCCTCCGAATCAAATTTCGCTTTCGGCGGTACCTTGGCGGCGGGTTCCGCTGCCACGGGCTCCGGCGGCGGAGCTCCCCGTGCCATGAGGGCCTTCCAACGATGGTCCAGGGTGGACCGGGCGGCGGCGCTCGCCGGCTTCTCCAGTGCTTCCCAGGCGGACCTGGTGTCTTCCAGCAGGGGCGCGTCGGAGGGGATGCTCTCCAGGAATCGCTCGCACGCCAGCGCCCGCTCGGCGTCCTGGAAAAGGAGCGCCAGTCGCGCGTCGGCTTCCTGCAGGCAACGCTCCAGCTCCCGGGCGCTGGCGTGCTTGGCCAGCCATTCAGGCAGATTAGCGTGAGCCGCGCGAAGTGTTTCGCAGCGTCCGCGCCCGTCGTCCAAAATTTCTCCCAGGGGCCAGATGTCCTTCTTGAGCTCGGCGCGAAGCCCTGCCGCCTCCTTGGCCCACCCCTGCAATTCCCGCAGGGCATGGGCCTCCTCCCGCACCCGCGTGCGCACCTGCTCGAGGGACGCCGCGCACTCCGCCAGGGCGTCGGGGTCCTGGCCCAGACCCTGAAACTCCTTTTCCAGCTCGGCCAGGCGCGAAGCGGGCAGGGGGGTCACGCCCATCGCTTCCCGCAACGCCTGCGCCAGGTCGGCCGAGCGTTGGGCCAGGTTTTCGGCGCGCTTGCGTTCCTTGAGAACGTCCATGCAATGGCGGTAGACGCCGCGGTCCTTGTCCCGGCTCGCTTCCGCGACGCTCTCGATCACCGCGGAATCGGTCAGGCGGCGCGCCGCGGCCAGGCGCACCTCCGCGTAGCGCCCGCGGCGCGCAATTTGCGCCAGCGATTCATCGTCGCCGAGCCTGCCCGCCCATTCGCCGGCGAGGGCCTTGTCTGAAACCTGGCAGACGGCCTCGATCCAGGCTGCCGGGGGGTCGTCTTCCACCGGGGCCCGGCGGGCGGCGGCAAGTCCATGCCCCAGTTCCAGCGCCGCTTTAGCCCGCTCTTCCTCTGTGGCGGCGGCTCTGAGTGCCTGGCGCAGGCCCTCGATGTCCGGCGCGGGAGGACGTGGCCCGCCCTTAACCGGGGTACGCGAGGAGCCAGCGCCGGGAGCCGGCCGCTCGTCGGGCTTGCTGGTGAGGGTTCTTAGCCATTTCATGGTTGGCGGCGCGGTCGGTCATTGGTCTGGAAACCGCAATATTATCGCGATATGGCCGGCGTCCGGTTTCCGCGACCCATTGCCACCGGCGGGCTTTACGGTATGCTGGCGCTTCCCGGGAAAGAATTCATGACAGACAAGAGCAAGAGCCTGTCCATTTATGACACGATGGGCGAGACGCCGCCGCCGGCGATCGAGGGCTACCGCGTAATCCAGCCCGTCGGGTCCGGGGGTTTTTCCACCGTATATCTGGCGGAGCGGGAGTCGGACGGGGAAAAGGTAGCGATCAAGCTCCTGGATGGCAGGCTCCAGCAGAGTCAGAATTTTCTTCCGCGCTTCATCCGCGAGCAGCAGGTGATCGCCGGTCTGGACAGCCCCAGCATCGTGAAGATCTACGGGCAGGGGTTCACGGACGACTATGGCTACATCGTGATGGAGTACCTGGACGGCGAAGACCTCGCCCACCACATCCGTCTTGGGGTGCGGCCGAGGCAGGCGCTGGCGGTGCTTTATCAGACGGCCCTGGCGCTGCGGGTGATTCATTCCCTGGGCATCATCCACCGGGACATCAAACCCACCAATATCATGTTCCGCCGGGATGGCACGCTGGTGCTGGTGGACTTTGGATTTTCGAAGTTGACCCTGGATGACCCGGGCATTACCCGTCAGGGCCAGATCCTCGGCACGCCCCAGTACATGAGCCCGGAACAGGCCCAGGGCCTGCCGGTGGATCAACGGACCGATCTCTACAGCCTCGGGGTTGTGTTCTACGAGATGCTGACCGGCCGGAAACTCTTTGCCGGGGCCCAGAGCCCGCCCGGGGCGTCGCGCCAGGCGGCTCCGTTGCCGATCCTTCCCCAGGCTCTGGCATCCTTCCAGATGGTTCTGGATCGCCTGGTCGCGAAAAAGCCCGAGCAGCGCTTCCGATCCGCGGACGAATTGCTTGACTACCTCACGCGGCTATGGGGCGTACCCAAGGCCCCTATCTTCGATACTGAACTTCCCTCGGTGCAGTAACCGGCCGGCTCGCGCCGGCCGGCACCGTCTCGTGGGATGGCTGTCCTCCCGGGGTAGCACCAGCCGGAGACCATGTCCCGCGGTCGGCCTGGAAAGCTAGCGCGGGCTCGAACTCCCTATGGAGTGGAAGTAGGCGGCCAGATCATCGATGTCCGCGTCGGTCAGTCCCGCCGCCACCACTGACATCATTGGGTCCTTGCGGGCACCGGAGCGGTAATCCTTAAGTGCCTTGACCAGGTAGGCCTCGTTCTGGCCGGCGAGATGGGGCGCCTGGGGAATCTTGCCCATACCGTCATCAAGTCCGTGGCAAGCCTGGCACTGAACGGCCTTGGCGTGCCCCGCGGCAGGGTCGCCGCCGAACGCCGTTAGCGCCGTGGCCGCCAGCGCCGCGGCCACGGCCGCGGCGCTGGCGAGCTCTTTCCTATTCACCGGAGTAGCTGATCCGGTAGAGGGCTCCGGCGAAGTCGTCGGAGACCAGCAGGGAGCCGTCGGGCATGTTTGCCACGTCCACCGGGCGACCGCGGTACTGGTTTGTTTCCGGGTCGAGCCAGCCCTCGGCGAACACCACCGTCTTGTCGGCCGTACCGTCGGACTTGAGGGAGGTGAACATGATGCGCGCGCCGATCGGCTTGGTGCGGTTCCACGAGCCGTGCTGAGCCGAGAAAAGCCCGCCCTGGTACTTGGCAGGGAATTTCGTCCCGGTGTAGAAAGTGAGGCCCAGGTCCGCGGCGTGGGCGTCCATGTACACCTGCGGGTCGGTGATATTGGCCGGCAGCGGATCCTTGTCGTAACCGTGTTCGGTGATGCGCGTCTTGCCCTGTTTCCAGGGATAGCCGAAGAACTGGCCCGGCTTGGTGGCGCGATTGATCTCGCCTGCGGGAATGTCGTCGCCCATGCCGTCGGTCTGGTTGTCCGTGAACCAGATGGTGCCGTCCTTGGGATTGATCTCGATGCCCACCGAGTTGCGCACGCCGCGCGCATAGACTTCACGCTTGCTGCCGTCGAACGGGTTCATGCGGATGATGCCGCCGATGCCCACCTCGTCGTAAAGCTTGAGCTTTTCCCGTGGTGGCACGTTGAACGGCTGGCCCAGGGTAATGTAGAGCATGCCGTCCTTGCTGACGCGGCAGGTGCGGGCGCCGTGGTTGAACGACTCCTCCTCCACCGGGATCAGCTTGCCCTGGGGCACCACCTCGATCACGGCCACATCCGGGCCTTCATAGAAGAACTCGGCCGCCGGGAAGTTGAGCACCCGGTTGTGCTCGACGACGATCAGAAATCCGTCCCGGGTCCAACACACCCCGTTGGGCACCGTGAACTTGAGGGAGGGCGCGAACGGCTTTACTTCGTCGGCAACAAAATCGCTATTGCGGTCGGTGACTGCCCAGACCGTGGTCTTGCGGGTGCCGACGAAGAGCATGTTGGTGGAGGGCGCCACCGCCATGTGGCGCGCGTCCGGCACGATGGCGTAGAGCTCGATCTTGAATCCCGGCGGCAACTTGATCCGCTTCAGGTTTTCGCGGATGGCATCGGCGTTCTTACCGGTCTGGGGCACCGGTGGGATGTTGAGGTCGGTTCCGGAGACCTTGAACTCTTTCAGCTTCTGGATGTTTTGTTCCTGGGCTGAGGCAGGGGCAGCCAGCAACGTGGCGCAGATGATGGCCGAGATAGTTATCATGGGCGTCAAACGCATTCTTGCTTCCTCCTTTTGGCTGGATAAACCGGCGTCGCGCGGCGTCGGCAGAACTTTCATTGCGACCCCGCGTTTCGCGTTCGTGGGACAGGTTGACGGCGTGACGGCATCGCCCTGAGCCGTGCCGTCCGAGGCGGGGACCAGACACGGCTGAGCGCAATGATGAACTCATATTGGCAGCGTCATCAACAAATTCGCACTTCGATACAGGAGGCGCGGCACGGGTGCTGCGGCGCGGCGAAGAGGGGTCGCGCTTGGCAGGAGTACGCTGGGGCCGCATCCTAAAGCCCGGTGATCGCCAGCGTTTCTGCAAGGCAACATGGCGGTGCTGGCCCCGCGCCCGCCGGCAGATCGCGCTAAAGTAGCCTGTCCGATTGATTCCGAGGAGAAACCTTTATGACACTGCGGAAAAGGAGTGCCGCTATCATGGCACTTGCCACGCTGGCCCTTGCGGCGGGCGCAGCGAGCGCGCTGGCGGGCGCACCCGGCGACGGCGACGCGCTGGCCGGCCTGAAAGAGGTGAAGGTCGCTTTCGATATCCGCGAAGGCGACGCCAAGCGGCTCCTGAATGGCCTCAGCGTCATCGACGAGACCCGCGAGTCCCTGATCCGGCAGGGCGTGACGCCGCGATTCGTGCTGGCGTTTCGCGGTCCCGCCACCAGACTGGTGCAGACGGATCTGGAAAAGATCAAGCCCGAGGACCGGGACACCGCGGCCAAAATCGCGGCCAAGCTGGCGCAAATGAGCGGTGCGGCCGGGTTGGAGAGCCTGGAGCAATGCTCGGTGGCGATACGGCTCCAGGAAACCAGGCCGGAGAACGTGCTGCCCCAGATCAAGGTGGTGGGAAACAGCTGGATTTCCCTCATGGCCTACCAAGCCAAGGGCTACGCCTACATTGCTCCGTGAGCGCGGATTCCCGGGATATATCCCAGGGGCTTCCCTCTCAGGAATCCAACCGGCTGCGACGCCCGAAGCGATAGACGACGGTGCGCGCGTCGCCCGGTCTGTACGGCTGCGCCATGACCGGGCAGGTGGGGTTGCGATAGCCGCCTTTCTCGAGGGTTTCGTCCTCCGCGACTTCAGCCCACAGCCCGGACCATACGGGACGGAACTTCCAGAAAAGGTATCCCGAGCGGGACGCGGCCTCGATCAGGTCCTCGGCATCGGGAACCTCGGTTACCACCGGCGGCTCGCCGTCAATGCTATAGGGAGGCGCGCCGAAGGCCGTCATGCAGGTGATGGTTTCCTGGAGTTCGGCGCCGGGCCGCGAGCACGGACGCGCTTCCACCCGCTGCAGATCCCAGGCGCCAAGCTCCCAGGCGGCCTCCAGCGTGTCCAGCTCTAGGTCACCCAGGGAATCCCAGCGCCGGTTAAGCTGGAGCGCGGAACTGGGAACGGGCTGATAGGCCACCGCGTCCCCTTCCGGAGCCAGTCTAACCTCCACGAATCCATGCCAGTGCACCGTGAGCACCACCGGGGTGTTGGCATGGGGCGTTGCGGCCAGCGTGATGCCCACCACCGGCAGCCGGTTGGCCACCAGCTGATCCTCGATGAGATCCAGTACCGATTTCATGATTTCTCCTCGAAAAGCACGGTCCCAAAGAAATTTCTAACATGCTTTATCCGAGGAGTGTTGTTAGCAGCCGGCCCCGGTGAGTGACAACGGTGCCCTGATCAGGATTGGCGGCTGCGCGGCTCACCGCGCCGTGCTCCGCGTACCGGGCGGGGCCATGCGCTCCCGAAGTTCCGCCGCCGGCTCTCCCCAGAATGCCTCGCCGCCTAGATAAAGAAGCACGATCTCCAGCCCGCCGTGGCTTAGCGCGTTGTCGACCACGCGATCGGGACTGATGATGTAGCGCCCCAGCCGGCGGTGCGTTTCCCAGGGTATATCCGTGTATACGACGAAAACCAGTTCCGAGCAGGCGATGCGGTCGCTGGTTTGCACGTCGAAATTGAAGTCATAGGGCTTTCCGACTTGGCGCAGCGCCCGAAACAGATGCTCGCGCAGCCGGTCGCCTTGCAGCTGGGGGTCGCGCAGCACCAGGAGGTCATCCACGTTGAGGAAATGCTCCAGCGTGTTGAGCTCGACGCCACTGCGCAGGGCTTCCAGCACCGTGCGACCCTTTTTCAGCGCTTCCCGATGCGCGGCCGCGATCGGGTCGTCCAAGATTCCCAGTTCACGGAGTTGCGTCTCCGTGCCGAGCCAGATCGCCACATGACCGAAATACCCGGGAATGAGCTTGTCAGTGAGCCGAAAGGGAGTGTTTTCCACCAGGATATCTCCCGGCCGCAGGGCTTTCTGAATGCTGGCGTGGACGGTGGCGTCCCCCGCAAGCCAGCCGGACCTGGTTTCGAATACGCCGGCAGTGTTGCCGACCACGCGGCTCAGACCGCCGGTCATGGCCTGCCCTACCCGCCGCACATTGTCCGCCAGACGGTCCGAGGCCGATTCCAGGCGCCGCCCCCAAGTCTCGCCGGGCTCCACCTGCCGCAGGTAAGCGAGGGACGGGCTCTGCTCGATCAACATCATCAGGTAGGAGAGGGGCTTGTCACGTTCGGCTGCCTCATTGATTTCGGACCGATGCGCGTCGTAGAAAGCGATCTCCTCCTGGACAAAACCCAGGTTGCGCATGGACATCATGGAGCGGGTGACCTCATGGAACTGATCCCGGGGCATTCCGTAACCGATGTCCCCCGCGTCAAGAAATATCCGGATCCGATCGTCCTCGCTCATAATCGCCCCGGTGACCGCGTAGGTGTCGTAAAGGAGGAGCATGCCGGCAAGGGACAGCGCGACGCCCTTCACCCGAATTTCGAGGGGAGGCGGATCCACCCGGCGCGCGGCCGCTCCTGGACCATCCGCCTGCAGCCAGCAGAGATTTCCGAATACCAGCCGGTCCACGGGTTCCATGGCGGCGATTCCGCGTTGTATCGAGCTCCGTAGCTCTTCCATCACCGCTGGCGGCAGGGGCTGTCCGGCAGGGGCCTGGTCCAACGCGCGCCGGGTCGCCAGGATCGATTCCTCGCGGGCGGCGAGGAGCTGTTCGGCCGCCGACTGGAAGCCCTCGATCCGGCGATTGATCTCCGCTTCCAGGGCACTGGCGTCGCCCTCCGCCGCCGCGATCGCGGCCCAGCAGGAGCGCGATTCCTGCCGATCGGAGAAAGCCGGTTTCACCGTGGCGCAGCCCCCGGCCAGCAGCAGCCCGGCGCACACCACGCCGAGCCGCGCCAGCGCGCGCGGGCCGCGGCCTGCTCCGATGCTCCCCGGCTGTTCGAGTGCTTGGAGCATGCCCTAGGCTGGGGCGCTAGAGCTGCGCCGCGATGAAGTCCGCGAGGTAGACGTTCCAGCCCAGGGCCTGGGCCTCGGTGATCTCCCGCGAGCGTGCGAAGTCAACCTCGAACAGATCCCGTTCCAGCCGGCCCACGATGTCGGGATCGGAAGTAGCGAGGTTCAGCTCCTGGTTGACGCGCAGGCTGAGCTTGTCCATGTTTGCCGAGCCGAANNACGCGCACGTCCACGCCGCGATGGCGCGCGGAGACGAGGGCGGAGAGCACCTCGTCATCCGAAAGATAGGGCTGCTGGATGTAGATGTGGTTGCGCGCGGAGCGGATTGCCGCTATCTGCGCGCTGAGGATTTCGTACTTCCCGGCCTGGGTATAGAGCGGTCGCAGTTCCGCATAGCCTGAGACGTCGTCTTCTGGCGTTGCCTCCATGCTCTGGCGCAGCGCCTGGAGGAACAACCCGATATCACCGATCTGCGCGTGGGACCAGCGGCGCTCGAAGTCGATGGCCAGGGAGTCCACGATGGGGCCTTCCACCTCCACCATCATGTCGTGCCACTCGAAGCGGTACTCCCTGCCGATGTTCATGCCGCCCAGGAACGCGATGCTGCCGTCGATCAGGATCGTCTTGGCGTGATCCGAGGTCATCACCGGGTTCGGCGACTTAAGCACCCGCACCTCGGAATCCTGACGCAGGTAGCCGATGATCGACGCCGGCGGCTCGAAGTCCGACGGCATAGGGCCTTCCGGCGGCAGTTGCCCGGCAGCGACGGTTCCGAGATGATCGAGCAGGATGCGAACGTCGATCTCCTTGGAGCGGGCCTTGAGCAGATCGGCGATCATCACGGCATAGTCGTCCCGGTCGAAGATGTAGAGCCGAATCCAGACCGATTGCTTGGCGGCTTGGACCGACTCGATGAACCGCGGGAAAAACGCCCCGCCGTCGATGAGCAGGCGCAGGCGCCCTCGTTGGCGCTTGGATTGGACCAAGGTGTCAACTTGCTTTTCCCAGGCATTCAGGTCCATGCCCGGCCCGGAGGCAAGGGGCGGCGCCTCGGCCACTCGCCCTGCGCCCTTGGGGATCAGGGTCATGCCGGTGTGCAGGGTGAGCCACAACAGCCGGTAGCTGGTGCTCACCGGGCTCTTGAGGGGCGTTACCAGGTGGCTGTTGATCAACAACGCATCCGCGGAGCTGAGCGCGAAGCCAATGGGGTGCGCTTTCACCGAAGGCGGCTGCCGCGGCCGCGCGACGTAAACGGAGAGCTGGCAGGCCGGATCGAACAGGAGGTAGGCCGCGCTATCGCCGGCCCCGGAAGCGACCAGTACCGGCTCCGCGCTCGTCAGCTGGGCGGCGACGAACCCGTTCGCGAGCAGCGCAAACTCGTCATCGCCCACGATGCGTTCGATGCGGACATCCGCCGGTTTGTCGGCGAGCGGCACGGCGCGCGGACTCGTGCCTCTCCGGAAGATGGCGGCGTCCTGCCCTTGCAGATTGAGAACGGCGGCTTTCGATTCGTCGGCCGGCGCCAGCTCGTAAAGCAGGCGAGCCATCCACTCGTCCCACTGCTCGCTGGAAATCAGGCGTAGGCTCACGGAGGATTGGAGGCGCTGAGGAAGATCGGGCGGCACTGGATCCAGGATTTCCAGCTCCGCCACTCGGTAATTGTGGCGCCCCGGTTCCAGGTCGTCAGTCCGCCACTGGGCCGTAAGGTAGACAGGACGGCCGCTTACCGGGTAGCGCAGGATCAGAGATCCGTCGAGATTGAAGGCACCGTCGGGTTGCTGCCCTTCCAGGGCTGCGGTGGGAGGCGGAGCGTCCGGGTCGGTCGCGGGCGCGGCACATCCCGCCATCAGGGCTATGGCGATGAACCAGGCGGCCTTGAACCCCCAAGGCCGGTCGGCTACTCCCAGTCTGCAGCGGGTGCGCGGGGGCGCCATGGGTTGACCATCTTCGTGATGGGGCAATTCAAGTTTAGCCCCTGGCGGGGGTTCTGACTAAGAGGGGGAAGGGCGGATCGCCCCGCCCTTGCCGAGGTAATCGCGTCTCCCCGCGCAACCCGCAAGCCGACGCTGGGCGCGTACTGCGGATTCAGCCACGTGCTGGTTTCGCCTGAGGAGGCGGATTCGTGGGCGCCGCGTACGGGCAGCTCGCGGGGCTTGGCCGCAGCCGCCAGGTGGTCCTGTCGGTGGAGCGATTCCTGCTTGTCGCCAGCATCCTGCGAAGCAGCGACTACGTGTGCACACTGCCGCGCCGGCTGGCGACGCGCTTCTCCGATGTGCTGGATCTGTTCGAGCTGCCTTTCGAGGTTCCGCCGTTCGCTTTCGCCTGCGCCTGGCACCCGCGCAATCACCACGATCCCGCCAACCGCTGGCTGCGGGAACAGGTGTTCGCGGTGGCGGCGGAGGGCTAGGGCTGGTTTGGGGAATCGCCGGTCAGCGCCTTTTCCACCCGCCGCAGAAAGACCCGCATTTCCTTGGCTGCCTGCATGTCCCCTTTTCTTTCGGCGATGTCGATGCCCCGGCGATAGGCGGCGGCGGCACTTTCGGGCTGCGCCGATTCNNAGAATCGGAGTGGTCATGGCTTCGGTTACAATGTCGCGGCGCAGGCGCCCCTGCTGCTTTGAAAACGGTTATCCCGCGGAGTTTCCATGCCCAAGACCATTATCCAGAGCCCCGACGCCCCCAAGGCCATCGGTACCTACTCCCAGGCGGTGCGCGTGAGCGACACCGTCTACCTTTCTGGGCAGATCGGGCTCGATCCCTCGACCATGCAGATGGTGGCGGGCGTCGAAGCCCAGATCCACCAGGTATTCCTGAACCTGCAGGCCGTGGCCAGCGCAGCCGGCGGCAGTCTGGACCAAGTCGTCAAGCTTACGGTGTTCCTCACCGATCTCGAGAACTTTCCCAAGGTGAACGAGATCATGGCCGGGTATTTCAAGGAGCCCTATCCGGCCCGGGCGGCGGTGGGTGTCGCGGCGCTGCCCCGGGGTGCCCAGGTCGAAGCGGACGCGGTGATGGTGCTCGGCGCGTGAAACCCGCTCGGGGCGCGGCGAAGGGTGCCGGCCGCCGTCCCCGGACGCCGAAGGCCGCGCCCAAGGAAACGGACCGTTCCACGGCGGCCAAGCTCCGGCGGCTCGGAATCCACCGGCCGTTCGACCTGGTTCTGCATCTTCCCCTGCGTTACGAGGACGAAACCCGCCTGGTGCCCATCGCCGAGGCGCCTCCCGGGGCCACGGTCCAGGTCGAGGGGGAAGTCATCCACTCGGATATCATGTTCCGGCCGCGGCGCCAGCTAGTGTGCCAGGTGAAGGACGATTCTGGGCTGCTGTTTGTCCGGTTCCTGAATTTCTATCCGAACCAGGCACGGATGCTTGCCGAGGGTGTGCGGGTGCGGCTGTACGGCGAAGTGCGCCCGGGCTTTTTCGGCGAGGAGATGGTGCATCCCCGGGTGCACCTGGTGCGGAAGGGGACGCCGCTGCCGCGCTCGCTCACGCCGGTGTATCCGGTTACCGCGGGGCTTTCCCAGGCGGCGATGCGGGCGCTGGTGGCGCGGGAGGTTCGTGACGGAGACCTGGCGGAGTCGCTTCCGCCGGATGTCCTGAAGCGCCACGGCCTGCCGGGGTTTGGGGACAGCGTGCGCTTTTTGCACGAGCCTCCGCCGGATGCGCCGGTCCAGGCGCTGGAGGACAGGAGTCATCTGGCGTGGCGCCGCATGAAGTTCGACGAACTGCTGGCCCAGCAGCTTTCCATGCGCCTGCATTACCGGGAGCGACGGCGGCGCAACGCCCCCGCCTTGCCCGATACCGGGACGCTGACGGGGCGGCTCATCGGGTCGCTGCCGTTCGTCCTCACCGCCGCCCAGCGCCGGGCGATGGCCGAAATCGCCGGAGACCTGGCCGAGCCCCACCCCATGCAGCGGCTGCTGCAGGGTGACGTGGGCAGCGGCAAGACCATCGTCGCGGCGCTGGCGGCGCTGCAGGCCATCGAAAACGGCTACCAGGTTGCGATGATGGCTCCCACCGAAATTCTCGCCGAGCAGCACCACGCCAAGTTTTGCGCCTGGCTGGCTCCTCTCGGCGTCCCCATTGCCTGGCTCACCGGGGCCCAGAACGCCCGGGAGCGGCGCGCGGCCCTGGCGGCGGTGGAGGGCGGCGAGGCCGCCCTGGCGGTGGGGACCCACGCGCTGTTCCAGGAGCAGGTGCTGTTCCCGAAACTCGGCCTGGCCATCGTGGACGAGCAGCACCGTTTCGGTGTGCACCAGCGCCTGGCCCTCCGGAACAAGGGGGCGCTGGAGAGCGACGTTCAGCCTCATCAGCTCATGATGAGCGCGACGCC
>DKBC01000148.1 GCA_002451065.1 Betaproteobacteria bacterium UBA6910 | reverse complement strand
ATCAGCGCCGCGATGGACACGGTCACCGAGTCGGGCCTCGCCATCGCGATGGCCCAGCACGGCGGCATCGGCATCATCCACAAGAACATGAGCATCGCGGCTCAGGCGGGGGAAGTGGCCAAGGTCAAGCGGTTCGAGAGCGGCGTGGTCAAGGATCCCATCACAATTCCGCCCACGATGACCGTCCGCGAGGTGCTCAACCTCACCCGTCAGCACAAGATTTCCGGGCTGCCGGTGGTAGAAGGCCTCAAAGTCGTGGGAATTGTCACAAACCGGGATCTGCGCTTCGAGACCAATCTCGATCAGCCGGTACGCAGCATCATGACGCCCCGCGACCGGCTGATTACCGTTCCCGAGGGAGCGAGTCACGGAGAGGCCATGGCGCTCATGCACCGGCATCGCCTGGAACGGGTGCTGGTGGTGAACGGAGACTGGGAGTTGCGCGGCCTCATCACCGTGAAGGACATGATGAAATCCACCGAGCACCCGGATGCCTGTAAGGACGGCTCCGGGCAGCTGCGGGTGGGTGCCGCCATCGGGACCGGCGAGGGCTCCGAGGAGCGCGCCACGGCCCTGATCGAAGCCGGGGTCGACGTGCTGGTGGTGGACACGGCCCATGGTCATTCCCAGGGGGTGCTGGACCGCGTGAAGTGGGTGAAGACCCATTTCCCGGCGGTGCAGGTGATCGGCGGCAATATCGCCACGGCGGAGGCGGCCAGGGCCCTGGTGGATCACGGCGCCGACGGGGTGAAGGTGGGCATCGGGCCGGGCTCCATTTGCACCACGCGCATCGTGGCCGGCGTCGGCGTGCCTCAGATCACCGCCATCCATGACGCGGTGCACGCCCTGGAGGACGCCAACGTGCCGGTGATCGCCGACGGCGGCATCCGCTATTCGGGGGACATTACCAAAGCGATTGCCGCCGGCGCTCACGTGGTCATGCTCGGCAGCCTGTTCGCCGGAACCGAGGAGGCGCCCGGGGAAGTCGAGCTCTACCAGGGGCGCTCCTACAAGACTTACCGCGGCATGGGCTCCCTCTCCGCCATGCAGCAGGGCTCCAGCGACCGCTACTTCCAGGAGGGGGAGACCAACGTCGGCAAGCTGGTGCCGGAAGGCATCGAAGGCCGCGTCCCTTACAAAGGCAGCGTGGTAAAGGTCATCAACCAGCTGATGGGGGGGGTGCGCTCCGGAATGGGTTACCTGGGCTGTGGCACCATCGAAGAAATGCGCGCCCGGGCGCAGTTCGTCGAGATCACCTCGGCGGGCGTGCGGGAGTCCCACGTCCATGACGTCCAGATCACCAAGGAGGCGCCGAATTACCGAGTGGAGTGAGAATCTCGGCTCGGTTGTCAGGCGCTGGTCGACCCGGTTCGATTCCCGGCTGCTCGTTACCGGCGTTGCGGTTTCGGATGGGCTCCGGGGGAGATGCTGTTTCCTCTCATGCGCGGGAAATGAGACTCGACGAGCGCGGGTTTGAGCCCCCGGTGGAATCGGCGGCCCCTCCCAACCCCTTGGAATTCATCATCCAGCCCCTGCGACGATGCATGACAAAATCCTGATCCTCGATTTCGGTTCCCAGTACACACAGCTCATCGCCCGCCGGGTGCGGGAGACCAGCGTCTACTGCGAACTGCACCCCTACGATGTCGGCGAGGAGTTCATCCGCGGGTTCGCCCCCAAGGGCGTGATCCTCTCCGGCGGACCGTCCTCCGCTTGGGAGGAGGCGACGCCCCGGGTCCCGCAGGTCGTGTTCGAGTTGGGGGCACCGGTGCTCGGCATCTGCTACGGCATGCAGGCCATGGCGGCCCAGCTCGGAGGCGGAGTCGAGAGCTCCCATGTGCGCGAGTTCGGTTACGCCGAGATTCGCGCCCGGGGCCACACCGCCCTGCTGCGCGACATCCAGGATCGGGCCAACGCGGAGGGCCACGGGCTGCTCGACGTCTGGATGAGCCACGGCGACAAGGTCACGGCATTGCCGCGCGGATTCATCGTCATGGCAGACAACGCCGCGACGCCCATCGCTGCCATGGCCGACGAGAAACGCCGGTTCTACGGCGTTCAGTTCCACCCCGAGGTGACCCACACCCTTCAGGGCAAGGCGATTCTGGAGCGTTTCGTGCACGATATCTGCGGCTGCGGGCACGACTGGAACATGCCGGATTACATCGAGGAAGCGGTCGGCCGCATCCGCTCCGAGGTCGGGTCCGACGAGGTGATCCTGGGTCTTTCCGGTGGCGTGGATTCCTCGGTGGCGGCAGCGCTGATTCATCGCGCCATCGGCCCCCAGCTCACCTGCGTGTTCGTGGACAACGGATTGCTGCGCCTCAATGAGGCGGAGCAGGTGATGGAGACCTTCGCGCGCAATCTCGGGGTCAAGGTCATTCACGTGGACGCCTCGGAGGATTTCCTGTCGAAGCTGGCGGGCGTCTCCGAGCCCGAGCGCAAACGCCGAATCATCGGCGGCGAATTCGTCGAGGTGTTCCAGCGCGAGGCGCAAAAGCTGCCCAACGCCCGATGGCTGGCCCAAGGCACCATCTACCCGGACGTAATCGAGTCCGCCGGCGCCAAGACCAAGAAGGCCCACACCATCAAGTCCCATCACAACGTGGGGGGGCTGCCGGAGACCCTGCATCTCAAGCTTCTCGAGCCCCTGCGGGAGCTGTTCAAGGACGAGGTCCGGGAGCTGGGCATCGCCCTCGGGCTTCCCCACGACATGGTGTTCCGCCACCCCTTTCCCGGTCCGGGCCTGGGAGTGCGCATCCTGGGCGAGGTCAGGCGGGAGTACGCCGAGCTCCTGCGGCGAGCCGACGCGATCTTCATCGAGGAACTGCGCGCTTCCGGCTGGTATGAAAAGACCTCTCAGGCCTTCGCCGTGTTCCTGCCGGTCAAGTCGGTGGGCGTCATGGGAGACGGGCGGACCTACGATTTCGTCGTGGCCCTGCGTGCCGTGGTCACCAGCGACTTCATGACCGCCCACTGGGCGGAGCTGCCCCATTCCCTCCTGTCCAAGGTTTCCAACCGCATCATCAACGAGATCCGCGGAATCAACCGCGTCGTCTACGACATCTCCGGCAAACCCCCCGCCACGATTGAGTGGGAGTAAAGGAGCGAAGGGCGGAAGAGGGGC
>DKBC01000127.1:306-12113 GCA_002451065.1 Betaproteobacteria bacterium UBA6910 | reverse complement strand
TACTCGCGCCCGGTGCAGCGCATCCAGGAGGTGCGCGCCCTGCGCGCGGCGCAGTTTCCCGAGGACGCCGGCCCCATGGCGCATCCGGTGCGCCCCGAATCCTACATGGAGATCCGCAACTTCTACACCATGACGGTGTACGAGAAAGGCGCGGAAGTGGTGCGCATGCAGCACACGTTGCTGGGGGAAGAGGGATTCCGCCGCGGCATGGACCTTTATTTCGAGCGCCACGACGGCCAGGCGGTGACCTGCGACGATTTCGTCCAGGCGATGCAAGATGCGGGCGGCGTGGACCTCACCCAGTTCCGGCGCTGGTATGCCCAGGCCGGCACTCCGGTCCTGGACGTGAGCGACGCCTACGATGCGGCGCGCCGGTGCTATACCCTCACGGTCCGCCAGCACACGGCGCCGACCCCGGGGCAGACAGAGAAGCTGCCGCTGCACATTCCCCTGCGCTTGGGACTCCTGGACGCCGGGGGCGCCGAGATTCCGCTGCGATTGGAGGGCGAGGCGGCGGCCACGGGCACCGACCGGGTGCTGTCCCTGCGGGAGGCCGAGCAGCGTTTCACGTTCGTGGACGTGCCGCAGCGCCCGGTGCCTTCCCTGCTGCGCGGCTTCTCGGCGCCGGTGATCCTGAAATACGCTTACAGCGACGTAGCCCTGGCGCACGTGCTGGCCCACGACAGCGATGCCTTCAACCGCTGGGAGGCGGGCCAGCGCCTGGCCATGAACGTCATCCTTAATGCCGTGGAAGCAATCCGCGCCGGGCGGCGGTTTTCCGTGCCGGAGAGCCTGGTGCGGGCCTTTGCCAAGCTGCTGGCGGACGCGCCGGCCGATCCGGCCTTCGCCGCGGAGGCCATCGCCCTGCCGGGAGAAGGCTACATAGCGGAGCAGCTGGAACGCGTGGACCCGGATGCCATCCACGCAGCGCGCAACCAGGTCCGGCGCGCACTGGCGCAGGGGTTGCGCGAGGAGTTCGAGGGCCTCTACGAGACGCTGGCCGTCGCGGGCCCCTATGCGCCGGACCCGGAACCCGCCGGCAAGCGTGCCCTGCGCAATGCCTCGCTTTCCTATCTCATGGAGCTGGAGGAAGCGCGCATTCGCAACCGGTGCGTGGCGCAGTTCCGCGACGCCAACAACATGACGGACCGCATGGCCGCCCTCACGGCGCTGGCCAATTGCGATTGCCCGGAGCGCGGGCAGGCGCTCTCGGCCTTCTACGCGGAATGGAAAGATGAGCCCTTGGTGGTGGACAAGTGGCTGGCGGTGCAGGCGTCGTCGCGCTTGCCGGGGACCCTCGAGGAGGTGCGGCGGCTGACCCGGCATCCCGCCTTCGAGCTCAAGAATCCCAACAAGGTGTACTCGCTCATTCGCAACTTCGCCGCCAACCACGTGCGCTTCCACGCGGAGGACGGCGGCGGCTACGAGTTCCTCGCGGAGCAGATCCTGGCCCTGGATCCTCTCAATCCCCAGGTGGCGGCGCGCATGGCACGGGCCTACGACCGTTGGCGCAAGTTCGATGACGGCCGGCAGGGCCACGCGCGGGCCGCCCTGACGCGCATCCGGGACGCGGCAGGCCTGTCTCCGGATGTATTCGAGGTGGTGTCCAAGGCGCTGGCCTGAGCCGGTGCCGGGATTCAATCGCGGCAGTGCCGTCCTGCCCTGGGGCGGCTTCGAGAGGAGGAGAGGCAATGGCTGACCTGACCGGAGTTTCCTGGGACAAGTTTCCGCTGCGGGCGGCTCCGAGCGACCAGGTATCCAAGAACTTCAAGTTCTATGAGCTCACGGCATCCGAGACCGCGGAGCGCCTCCTCATCGACAACCGGTTCACCCGGGTCGCGGAAGTGCGGGCGGCGGTCCACCTCTGCCGCAACGTGCTGCAGCCCATTCGCGACAAGTTCGGCCGCTTCACGCCCAACAGCGTGTTTCGCTGCCAGGAACTGGAGCGGGCGCTGAAGAAGAAGCGCAGCAACTGGACCTCCGCCAGCCAGCACACCCTGGGCCAGGCCTGCGATATCGAAATCCCGGGCATGCCCACCCTGGAACTGGCGGATTGGGTGGCGAAGAACCTGGAATTCGACCAGATCATCTGCGAGTGCTATGACCCGCGCAAGGGCCCCAATTCCGGGTGGGTGCATGTCTCGATCGTTCCGCCGGGCATGGGCGAGAACCGGGGCAAGCTGACCAGCTACGTCCTCGACCCGCGCAGCGGAAAATACGTGTACGTGGCCGGGCTGCAGACCAGCGGCACGGCCAGCGCCTGACCCGGCGGAAGCCATTCCCTCGAAAGGCCGGTCCGGGGCCTCGGCCGCCCCGGTTTCAGCTTTCCCGCTCGACCATGGCGCGCAGCTTCTGGATGGTGTCCATCGCCTTGTCCACGTTTCGGATCAGACTGGCATCGCTCCCCGAGTCCAGCGAAGCCCGGAGATCCTTCAGCAAATGAACGCTGTCGGTGAGGGTTTTCGCCACGCGGTGGGCCTTCTCCAGGCGAATGGCCGATGCGCTCGTGCTGGCCGCGTCCGCGAGGTCCTGGAACTCCTTCCCCAACTGCCGCAGCTCCGCGGTCCTGCCGGCGATTTCCCGCACCCGCTCGTGGATAGTCTGCAACAGCAGATCCTGGGCGGTGCGCTTGGCGATTTCGTCCATGGCCTTGATCGCCTTGTCGTTGGGCCAGGAGTTCATGATGAAGTCGGTGAGGCGGCGACTTACGGCAAGCCGGTTTGCATCGCCGTCCTCGCGGGCCGCGCTTTCGGCTTCCCCCAGCAGCTCCTCGAGTTTTGCCTGCCACTGCTCATGTCCCTCGATGTCTTCCCATTCGTCGCTCATAGCGCTCTCAGCCTCCTCACAAGTTCACGGGCCTCCAGGGTCGCCTGGATCAGCCCTTCGACGCTGATTGTCCTGCCTTCGCGGACGGCGATCGCCAATCCGCGGTGGGCGGCCGCCCACTCGGCCACCGCCGCCTTTGTGGCTACGACAACCTCGCGCTCCACCTCGTAGCGCTTCTCCAGCTGGGCAAACGCGGCCTGCATGGGCTCGCGCCAGCTCTTGGTCGAATCAAAGAGCTCGCCGATCTCCTTAAGGCGCTTCTCGTCCTCCCGGCTAAGTTGTCCTTGGGCATAAAGCTTGCGCCGCTCGCGTTCAAGCGCCTTCAGAAAACCGATTTCTTTATCGTACCTGTCTGCCAAGGCTAGGCGCTGTAGTTCGTAAGCCGCGTCAATCAGTGTCAGAGACGCATCAAGATCCTTGCCAAGCTTGGCGGCGATCTCGTTGACGGCTGGCTGGGCGGCAACGAGCGCGTCTTCCAGAGAACGGGACGCTCTTACCGCGGCGACTTGGGCGTATACGAACGCGGCCGTGTCGGCGAGGGTTGCCACTGCCCCCGCCGGCGGTAGGGCGATGCCCACCCCTCCGGCAAGCTGCTCGAGCGCCGCTGCCAGTGAGCGCGCGGTGTCGCCTCCTTCCTTCCCGGCCTTGGTGATCTCGGCGAGGGCCTGGGCATAGACTACCAGGGCGTCAGCGCTTTCCACGCGCACCTGCCAGTTTTCGGAAAACGTCTTGGCGCTTTTCTCGAGGTTCGCCCGATCTTTTTCCTCAACCGCGAGCGTTGCATTCCTTAGTTCCGCTCCCACGGCATTTCCGCTCGCCAGCACGGCGGACCGCAACTGCACCGTTGCGTCGCGGTAGGGCGCAACGTCCGGCAACGTTGCGCATCCGGCCAGAACCGCGACCAACCCGGCGACCAGGCCCGCAAAGGGCTTCAGAAATTTTCCGTGCATTTCGATAACCTCCCTTCGTTATTGTTACTGATCACCAGGGATTTCCACGCTGCGGAAGTTAAAACCTGCTCGGCTTCAATCTCCCGGCAGCCTGAGCAGCCGCTTCAGCTTGCCGCGCCTGAGAAACATGGGGTCAAAGATCCAGAGGTGCAGGTTGGTGAAAAACCAGCCCGCCACGGCCACGACGGTCTTCCAGACGTAGCCCTGCATGGCACGCTGGGGATTGAGCCACTTCAGGAGCGGGAACAGGATCCCGCCCAGGATGAGCGCCACCAGCACAACGATTCCGCCCGCAGTAAAGGACGGCGGCTTCCAGATGGTAGTGTCCCAGTTGCGGGACAGGTACCACGCGAGCGCGACCAGCCCGGCGGCGCCAAGCACCATTGCCGTAACCTTCAGGGGGGTCGAGAGCTTCCAGATCTTGAAGAACAGGGACGCGCCGGCCTCGATCTGGGTACCGAGATCCCGGCGTCGCAGATCTGAGTCGTCCTTGGGCTTGCGCACGATGGGTTCCAGGTCCAGGAACGGCCAGCTCTCCCGCGGCGCGTCGATCCAGTAGTCTCCCCAGCTGCCGGCGCCGCCGTTACGTCGGTGCTCCTTGTCCAGTTCCCTGAACTCATGCTCGGTCATCAAATAGCCGGAGAGCATCAGCCCATAGCTTTCCACCTCGCTGAAGGAATCCAGATCGGTGCGGATCGCGGCCAGCTGCGACTGCAGCTCCCTGTCCACGCCATAAGGGGTGGTGCTGAATGGATGAGGGTCCGCCACGCTGGGATCGTCGCAGTCCACCCAGTCGACGGGCTTGGTGGGCAGGCCCTTCTTGAGATGGATAAAGAAAAGCCCTTCCAGGGCGCCGTTGGCCACCCGCCCGCTGAGATCCTGATACTCGGATTCGCGCACGCGGTCCATGAGGACGCTGTTGGACCGGAGGGGCACGCCGATGGTGCTGTCGGCGGGTTTGGGCTGATCCTCCATCTGCCCCGACGCGTCGCTGCACAGTATCCGCGTGCAGCCCTCGTTGAGGAGTCCTTCCACGCCCTGGTTGTCATGCACCCCTCCGTCCACCAGCTGTACCACCCGGCCCGGATAGAGGCCCTTCAGGGCCAGCGGCTCGAACAGTCCAGGAACGCAGGCCGAGGACGCCACCGCGTAACCCAAGGGGTAGTCCTGCAGGTCCTCGGTGGGGGCCTGGGAATACCAGAGGCGGCGGTAACGCGCGTTCACGTCCACGTCCCCGCCCACCAGCCCCGGTGGCTCGCCCATCCACCGGGCCGTGAAATGCCAGCTGTGGCCCGAGTTGAGCGATGTGGCGTTCAGCAGCAGCACGGGCACCCGCGCCCTCCGCCGCCAGTTGCTGAATTTCGGGTTGAAGCCTTCATCGGCGATCGGCTTGCCGTCGGTCCCCTGGCCCCCCGTTGCCGGCCGGATCAGGAGGTCGCGCATGCGCCGGGGCAGCGCCGACCAGTGACCGTCCTTTACCTTGGAATAGATGAAGCGCTCGTACAGCTCTCCCATGCGATGGCTGCGGGAGTAGCGCCCCAGGACCATCAGGATGTTGCGGAACAGGTTGTTGAGGGCGCGGGTGCGGAGGTTCTCCTGGACCGCGGCCAGGAAGTCCTTCTGCAGGCGCCTGACGATCTCGATGTAGTCCTCGCGCCCGATCTCCCGGTCGGACTTGGTCTGCAGCAGGTGGCGGACTTCCAGGTAGTAGTGGGCTCCCACGATGCTGCCGCCGGAAACCGTGGACAGCACCTCGACGCTGCGCAGCACGTCCATCTCCGCCAGCCGCGCCAGCACGCCGATGTGAAACAGGGAAGCGCGGAAGCCGCCCCCTGAGAGGGCCAATCCGACCTTGCCGCGGTAGCAGGAGAGGGCCGGGCCCGTGTCCTCGCCCAGAATTTCGCGCAATGCCTGCCATGCCTCGTGCCAGGTGGCCGGATCGTCGTCGGCCGGGGGCTTGATATCCTGATGGCGGGCGATGGAGACCAGTTGCTTGAAAGTGGTCTGCTGCTCCCACTCCGAGCGGTCAAGGGAGCGTGCCCTCGCGAGCCACTTCCCGGCATCGCCGTAGCGCTCCAATCCGTAATACCCTTCGGCCAGGGTGACGGCGAACCAGTCCTGATTCGCCAGTGTGGGGTCTGTCTTGAGCTTCGCTTCCAGGTGCGCCGCGATCTCCGATCTCAGGGCCTTCGCTTCCTCGGCGCGCTCCCTCGCAAGCTCGTCGCTGGTCCCGCTTCGCCGCGCGATGGCCCTCAGCCTCGACGCCAGGATGTCCAGCACAAAGGCGGCATTGACGCCTCCGTAGCCGGCGTCAATGTCGTGATTGCGGTCCCAGGCGCCGCGGTAAAGGGCCAGGGACTCGTGGAGATTTTCGAGCTGGCCGTTCTGCTCCCAGATACGCTTGTACACGGCGCCCCCCAGGGCCAAAGTCTCCGGCAGCGTTTCTGGCGGCACCTGCTTTAAGTCCGCCTTGTCGGGATTGCGCAGCCCCACGCTCTCCAGAAGGGCGAGCGCCTGCGTGAAACGGGTGTCGGGTAGCTGGTCCTCGTCCTTGTAGGTACAAAGCGCGAGCTGCTGGACCACCCAGACGTTCTGCTTCGGGTCGTAACGTCCGTGGCAGCGCCCCAGCAGTTTGCGGCCCAGGCCGAATGCCAAGCCCGCCTTGAGCCACCTGATGCAGTCCTTTAGCGCCCTGAAGTCTGCGGGAATGGGTTCGCTACCCTTTAGAATTGCGTCCGCCAGCTCCCTGGCTTTGTTGATGTTCTCGCGCCTTGCGTTCTCGTCCATGGTCCCCTCCGTGATATTTCGATTGGGTGCCGCTATGGCCGACTCAGCTCCCCCGATCAGCCCGTCGCCGCCGCCCGCTTCGAAAGCGCCTGCTCCACCTCGCCCGCCCACGGCACCGCGTCCCCACGGCGCTCCCGCGCCTCTCGTATCAGGCGGAGGTTACGCGCCGTGGTCTCCGGCTCCCACACCTCGCGCACCGCGGCGAGGGCTTTGCCCAGGGCGGCGGCGGCTTCCGCCTTTTGCTTGCCGAGCACCGCCAGCTCGAGCAGGGTCGCGTAGTCCCAGTAGTCTGGCTTGCCGGCGGCGATGCGCCGTTCGGCGGCGTAGGCCACCACCGGGATCAGCTTCTCGCGCCGCGGGTCGGGCGGTTCCTTCAGTTCCATCAGGGTGACCGCGTTGATGCCGGGATAGGCGTCCCGCCAGTCGGCCTCGAACCCTTTCAGGTAGGCGTCGATGGCGTTATCCAGCTGCCCCTCGGCAAGGAAAGTGTCGCCGGCCTTGAGCGCCGCCTCCCAGCGGTCCTTGTATACCCGCCCGAGGATTCCGTAGGTCTCGCTGCTCGGCCCCTGCTTTTCGATCACCGCAAGCAGCGCACGCTCCGCTTCGTCGCCCTGGCCGTCGCGGTTGAGGGCGAGGCCAAGCTGCTCCTGGACCATGACGCTGCGAGCGAGGGGTGGCGACATCTTGGGCACCAGGGCGATCATGTCCTTCCACGCCTTCACCGCCCGGAAGGAGAGAAAGAGGTCGATCACCACGCCGGCCTCCTGGTCGGAGACATTGCCGAGGGAGGCTTCCACTGCCCGCACCGCTTCGGCGCCCTGCTTCCGCGCCGCAGCCAGCTTTGTCTTGACCTCCTCCCGGTACTTCACCCGATCACGGAAGACGTCGGTCTTGAGCCGGGCGACATCGGGAAAGCCTTCCACCAGCTGGAACACCGGGCTGTCGGTGGGCAGGTCCCGCGCTTCCTTGAGCCGCGCCGCGATGGCGGCCGAATCCGCCGCCGCATTGGAGGGCCTGCCGTCGGCGCCGAGCTTGTAGGGCAGCGCCCGCAGTAGCGCCACGTCGAACGGAAGCTGCCCGGTGCCTTCGGCGAAGATGAGCTGGGTGGAGGCGGGCCGCACGGCGTGGCGCAGCCCCAATTCATAAAACACGTTGGCGTTGGCGGTGGTGAGGTCCGCCACCGCGAATTCGCACAGGATCAGCCGCTCGAACATGGGCTTGTGGATGATGCCGCCGGTCAGCTCCTGGTCGGCGCGAATTGGCTCCATCCCCGCTGCCGTGACCGCGGGCGCGATGAGCCCCGAGTACACGGCGTCGAAATCGATCATGGCGCCCCCCGCGCCGGGCTTGCGGCCGAAGGGCATGAGGACGAAGCAGAGGGGAAGGGTCATCGCGGGGTCTTCCCCCATGTTCCTTTCATGGACTTGCTGTATCCCGTGCCCGTGGCGATGTCGGCAAGACCGCGCCTCAAGGAGTACGCATCCAGAGGACGCAGTCCCCGCGGTTGCTCAAGACCCGTCATCGCCGGTCTCCGCCGGTTTGGATTCGATGATTCCGGATTCACCCCGGCCAGTCCGGATTTGGCCGGCGGTCCCTCCGGACATTCAATAGATAGGTCGTACACGTCTCGCGTTGCCACGTTGCCTCACACGCCAGAAAATAGGTCGGTCGGCCTCTTCGCCAGGACAATGTTGGCCAACCTCTGAACGCAGCGGACCGCGGCGCTCGAGATCCCAGAGGCTGCGATGATCCGAAGGAGTGGAGTCTTGGTGCTGCCAGGAACGGCGCCAGCCGATACCCGCCGGCTGCGCTTGCCCGTTAGGTGCCCGTTAATTGCGCGGGTGGCGCCCTCCTCCACGTCGAGGCGTAAGGACTGGGCGGAGGCGACGGGATTGGCGACATCCCGTGACTGTTTCGCGTGTGCCGCGGGCCTGATGTTGTTCTTGGTTGAGCTGTTATGCGAAGACATGCGCTGCTGCACCCCTTTCCCCACGGAGCATATGCTTCGGAGGGCTCCGCCGCCATGTGGAATATAGCATAGGACGATCGCATTACTTTGGAGCAGCAAGGTTTTTCCGGACCGGATGTAAAATCCACGCGGTGGCGCGACGGGGCCGGGAAGTGCCGCATAATTGCATTTGCACCGCAGCATAAACGAACGGGAAATCTCGCATGTCAACGAGGTTAACCATCTATCACAACCCCCGCTGCTCCAAGAGCCGGCAGGCCCTGGCATTGCTGACGGAGCGCGGGATCGAGCCGGAGGTCATCGAGTACCTGAGGACACCGCTGACCGAAGCAGAGCTCCGGGCGCTGCTCAGGAAGCTGGGTTTGAAGCCGGCCGAGATTCTGCGCACCGGCGAGGATGTCTACAAGGAAAAGTACAAGGGCAGGACGCTGACGGATGAGCAGTCCCTCAAGGCCCTGGTCGAGAGCCCGATCCTCATGGAGCGGCCCATTGTGGTGAAGGGCCAGCACGCGGTGGTGTGCCGCCCGCCGGAAAAGATTCTCGAGCTCCTGGATTAGACGCGTGCCTGACCCGGGCCCGAAGTCTCCCTATGACCTGATCGGTGGCGAGCCCGCAGTGCGCCGCCTGGTCCAACGCTTCTACAGCCTGATGGACGAGCTGCCGGAGGCCTACGGCATTCGCAAGCTGCATCCCGCGGACCTCTCCAGCAGCGAGCAGAAGCTGTTCGAGTTCTTTTGCGGCTGGCTAGGCGGGCCGCCCCTGTTCGAGCAAAGGCACGGCCCGGTTTTCCTGCGCCGGCGCCACCTGCCGTTCCCTATTGGCGCCGCCGAACGGGACCAGTGGCTGATGTGCATGCACCGGGCACTGGAGGAGGTGGTGCAGGACTCGGCGATCCGGGAACGGCTGTTTGGGGCACTGGCCGGCCTGGCCGACCACATGCGAAACCGGCCGGATGCTGGCGGCTAGCGCGGAGGGCGGGGCGGCAGCCCCTCCCGGATCAAGTGGGAAAAGTCGGGACTCGCGCCGGCTGCCCTGGCCCTGTCGGTGACGTTGCTGCGGCTGCGCAGGTCCGGGAGCGGTAGGGTGTTATTGATGGCGCCCCGCTCATAGAGCAGTTCGTCGAGGCGGCCATTGGCCAGAATCCGCCAGTCAAAGGCCATGTTAACGCCGATGGCCTTGACGTTCTGCTCGATGGTGGTGGTGCAGCTGTGGGTGAGGGCGTTGTACCACGCGGGCTGGCGGGAGAGCCGGTTGGCCTCCTCCAGGTAGTGCACCAGCAGCGCCCGGCCACGCTGCGCGGGCATGCGCAGCCGGTAGAGGAATACTTGCTCGCCCCGGTGATTGGTGCGCACGCCGATGACGTCCCGCTCGTCGGCCACCACATAGTAAAGCTCGAACTGGCGGAAGAAACCCAGCACTGCCGAGTATTCCTCCCCCTTCTCCTTGCGGGTCTCGATGGAGACCGCCAGATGGGAGCCGTCGGCGAACTCCCAGCTCATGATGGTGTGGGCGATGAGGGTGGGTCCCCAGAAGGACAGGAAAAGGTCCACGCCCACGATGCGGTCCAGGTCGTAGCTGCGGGTCTCCCAGCGCTCCTCGAAATCGGTGTCGCTGGCGCGATAGGCGAAATTGCGGACGTTGTGCAGGGTCACCTGGCTGCCGTTGATTTCCGCGTAGGGCGGCCGGGCGACGTCCGGCAGCCAGTCACGCTGGTTGCTGGCCGGGATCGAGAGCCACCAGGCGAGCACTGCCGCGAACGGGACCAGGGCTGCCAGCATCCCGCCGCGGAAAACCCGGATCCGTATCACCAGGGCGAGGCTCAACGCGACGTAGGCGGCGGCCATGATTCCGGCGAGCAGGCGCGATGACGGACCGTCGATCCAAAGCGCTGCCGCGCCCCAGGCTATGGCCGCCAGCAGCACCAGCCAGAGGAGCGCACGGGTCAATCCAGCGCCGAGCTTGAGGAGCGGCATGGAGGAATTCTAACCGCTTTTGCCGGGCATCCCGACGGCCGCCAGGACTCGCATGGGGCCGGCGCGAACAACGCGCCCCATCTGGGCATCGTCGCGCACGAAAAGAGACCCGGCGTAGGCGAGGGCGTTCACCGAGACACGCTCAAAGTGTTCACGGCTCCTGGGCACCAGCAGCATCCAGTCGCGGGTCAGCAGGAGGTTGTAGGGCGCGGACTGGCGTGGCCCTTCCGGGGCTGGGGTTGGCGGTATACCCGCGGTCGTCAATAGCTCGAGATAACGGACTTCACTGAACGCCGCGGCCGCGGTCGGATTGCGTTCAATTCCACGGGGAAGCCGGCAGAAAGCGTGAGCGAAGGGCAGACCCGGAACGGTGTTGATTCCCGGCTCTTGCGTGTTCCGCAGCAACGCCTCCATGGGTAGGCCCGGCGCCGGGGGTGCCATGGGAAGCGGCACCATCTGCAGATGCTTGTGGGGCTGGCTGGCGCCGGCGGGGGTGCCTCCGTTGTAGAAGCCAAGGGCATCGAATTCCGCCATGCAGGTCCAGAGTGCCTGGAAGTCCCGAACATCGAGGATCAATTCCTGATCCTCGAAGCGGCGGGTGACGATCAGCAGATGGTGCGCGATGACATTGAACTTGTTGAGGAGCGCAACGTGGGATTCCGAGATGTCCGCGACGAACAGCGGCTCCTCGTAAGGCAGAAACGGATTGGCCGGCTCCGCGCTGCGGGCAGCCTTGTCCCGGGCCTTGTGCGCCAGGCTGGAAACCTGCCGCAGTACGAAGCGCACGCCCCCGTCTTCGATGAACCGTTGGGTGGTCTCGATCGGCCGCAACGCGCGACACTCCTGGGCGGCACGGGTGCGTTCGACCAGAGTATCCCAGAGGGTGCCGGGCTGGATCAATCGTCGGCGGCGGCTCCGGCGAGTAAAGGAGGCTCGCAGTCGGGACGCCCTTCCAGGAAATCCACGGTGCGGGGACAGCGCCTGGGTTTGAGGGAAGTCTTGCCGCGCTTGTGGCGCCCGAGGTCCACGTAGGGCTGCTGGCTGACGAGGTAGTAGCCGGAGGAGATGATCTTGTCGGCGGTGGTTTCGAACACGCTGCTCGGCGTGTCAATGTTCTGCAGCTTTACCCAGCCGGTGCCGTCGGTGTCGAGGACGAGATAAAGCCGGGTACCGTCCCTGATCTTCTTGGCCCAGGTTTCGCCGGCATGGACCTTGGGTGAGCCGGTGGAAAACAGGTCCGGCCCTTGGCTTCGGATCTTGCGCAGCGCTCCGGTCAACTAGGTGGTGCTCCCGGTAGGCTGG
>DKBC01000127.1:0-284 GCA_002451065.1 Betaproteobacteria bacterium UBA6910 | reverse complement strand
TCCGCGCGCCGGGGCCGTCACCCGCAGGCGCCCACCGCGCCGCAGGAGGTGCAGAAGTCGCAGCCGTCCTTGCGAATCATGGTGAAGTTGCCGCACTCCTTGCATTGCTTTCCGGGCATCAGCTTGCCCATCATGGTGCGGCTCTGCTCGGCCATCTCCTTCACCGACTCGGGGATCTCCAGCACGCCCATGGGGGAGAGGGGATAGCCATGCTCGTCGAGGACGTTGAGCATCGCATAGCGGTGGATGATGAGCCGCGCCACGTAGGCCACGGTGGAGGGCCA
>DKBC01000329.1 GCA_002451065.1 Betaproteobacteria bacterium UBA6910 | reverse complement strand
CCCATGCCGGGCGGGCTGCCGAAGCGCACCGCACGGGCGTTGCTGGACATCGAAGACAGCACCGTGGTGCCGGTGATCCGGGACCCCGCCAGGGTGTACGAGGATTCGGACGCGGTGTTCTATTTTCCCGGCTGCGGCAGCGAGCGCCTGTTCTCCCAGGTGGGGCTCGCCACCCAAGCCATGCTCTACGATCTCGGGGCGATCACGGTGCTGCCCCCGGGATACCTGTGCTGCGGCTACCCCCAGACCTCGGCAGGCAACCACGACCGGGGCGAGCAGATCATCACCCAGAACCGGGTGCTGTTCCATCGCGTCGCCAATACCCTCAATTACCTGGACATCAGGACGGTGATCGTCTCCTGCGGCACCTGCATGGATCAGCTCCTCAAGTACGAATTCGACAAGATCTTCCCCGGGTGCCGGCTGCTGGACATCCACGAGTACCTGCTGGAGAACGGGGTCAAGCTGGAGGGCGTCAGCGGAATCCGCTACCTGTACCACGACCCCTGCCACACGCCCATGAAGACCCACCAGCCGCTCCAGGTGGTCGGCACCCTGATGGGCGCTGAGGTGGCCCTCAATGACCGCTGCTGCGGCGAGTCGGGAACCTTCGCCATAAGCCGCCCCGACGTCGCCACCCAGGTGCGGTTCCGCAAGCAGGAAGAGCTCCAGGGCGGCGTGGACGGGATCCGCGCGGGAGGCCACGGCGGCGACATCAAGGTGCTCACCTCCTGCCCGTCCTGCCTGCAGGGCCTGGCTCGCTACCGGGACGACACCGGCACCGAGCCCGACTACATCGTGGTGGAGATGGCGCGCCGCCTGCTCGGCGAGAACTGGCTGGCCGACTACGTGACCAAGGCCAACGGCGGCGGAATCGAGCGCGTGCTGCTTTGACAATTGCGAGTCGAGAGCCGAAAGTAGCGGCACGCTTTCGCCGCTTCCGACTGCCGACGACCGCGGACGACCGATGTGCCAGCTGCTGGGAATGAACTGCAACACCCCGACCGACATCTGTTTTTCCTTCACGGGATTCCAGGTGCGGGGCGGCCTCACCGACCACCACCGCGACGGCTGGGGGATCGCTTTTTTCGAGGGGCGGGGCTGCCGGCTGTTCATCGATCCTGCGCCGAGCTGCGACTCGCCGGTGGCGGAGCTGGTGCGCCATTACCCGATCCGCTCGCTCAACGTGATCGCCCATATCCGCAAGGCGACCCAGGGCACCGTGAACCTGGAGAACACCCATCCCTTCATGCGCGAGCTGTGGGGGCGCTACTGGATATTCGCCCACAACGGTGATCTCAAGGAATTCTCGCCCGGCCTGGACGGGGCCTTCGCCCCCGTGGGTACGACAGACTCCGAACGCGCGTTCTGCTACCTGCTCCAGTCCCTGCGCAGACGCTTCCCGGAGGAACCGCCGGCGCGGGAGCCCCTGTTCGAGGCGCTGGCGGGGCTGGCCCGGGAGATCGCAGCTCACGGCGAGTTCAATTTCCTGCTTTCCAACGGCGACTGTCTGTGGGCCCATTGCTCCACGCGACTCGCTTACGTCGTGCGCCAGGCGCCGTTCGCCGAGGCCCACCTCAAGGACCAGGACCTCACGGTGGACTTCACGGAGGTCACCACGCCGGAGGACCGCGTGGCCGTGGTCGCCACCACGCCCCTCACCGACAACGAGGTCTGGACCGAGCTTGCGCCCGGAACGCTGTCCATGTTCCACCAGGGCGCGCCTCTGGCGAGCCGCTCCCTCTCCTTCGCGCCGTGAAAGCACTGCGCCTTCCCGATGCGTTAGACTCGGCCCATGCCGGAACACATGCCTGCGTGTGAATTGTGCGCGACGGACGGAGGCCGCCTGGTTTGGCAGGATGATTTCTGCCGCGTGGTGCTGGCGCGCGATCCCGACTACCCCGGATTTTGCCGCGTGGTGCTTAACCGCCACGCGCGCGAGATGACCGATTTGGATGCCGGCGAAAGGACGCGGTTGATGGAGAAGGTGTTCGCGGTGGAGGCGGCGCTGCGCAGGGTGATGAATCCGGACAAGGTCAATCTCGCCAGTCTCGGCAACCTGGTAGCGCACTTGCACTGGCACGTGATCCCACGCTACATTGATGACCGCCATTTCCCGCGTCCCATCTGGGGCGCTCCGCAGCGGGATGGGTCGCACGCCGCCCCCGAAGACTGGGGGGAGCGCCTGGTAACGGAGATCGTCAACAACATGCCGGCGCGCGGATGAGTGCCCAGTAAGGAGGACGCGAGCCATTGCTGCCCGTTGAATTGCCCCCGATCGATAACCAGCTCGAGCCGGAGACGCGCGACCTCGAGGGTACCCGTTATTGGCTATCCCAGTTGCAGCTCACCGACCTGCCCCGCGCGCAGCGGGCGATCCGGGATCAGGTCGAGCGGCTCAACCGGTTCGCCCTGCCGCCTAATACCCGGCTCGCGGTGCTCGAGGAACTCCTCGACACCGTGGACTACGTGCAGACGGAGTTCGCGCGCCGGCTCATCGGCAAGCCGCTCCCCCTTGCCGAACGCGATGCCGGGATCCTGAGAGCCATTTCCGAACTTTGGCGCGAAATGGCGGTGGCCTCCGCCCGCTGCCTGCAGGAGGCCATGGACGCAAGGCAGGGAGAGAAGGAGCTTGCGCTCGCGTGTTACCGGGCCATGGGGTACACCGCGCGGGAAATGCTGGACTACGTGCGCACTTCGTACGAATTCGATCCGGAACTCTGGCGCAGGCTGCACGGCTTTTATGGACTTGCGGAGGAACTGGAGATCACCCAGGTGCCCGTGCATCTGGGCGATGGCGCCCGCTCCCATTCCTGCGGCGACCTGTACGTTCGGATCCTATTGGTGTTCCATGCCAATCCCTACGAACTCTCCCGCAGGCAATACGCGCTGCTGGAGCGCTGGTTGGGGGACTGGATACCCCTGGCGCCCCTGGGCCGGGTCGCGCCTCGGGCCGGAGAGGGCACTCCGCCCATGGAGGTAAACCTGTCGAGCGCCGCCGGCCTGCGCTACCCGGACACCGGCGGCTTTTCCACCGCCCTGCGCTATCTCGACATGTCGGGTATCTGCAAGGAAATCCGGGTCAAGTCGGTGCTGCTGTCCCAGGGACAGTCCCCCCGGCGACTGGGCCTGGGCAATGCCGAGGAGAAGGATTGCGGCGAACTGCTGGGGGTGCTCCAGCGCCAGTGGTGCGAGGGCAATGTGGAGCGGATGTTCGAGCGTCGCCCGTCCCGGGACACCTCCGAGGTGTGTTTCGGGATCGAAGCCATCCATTCCCAGGTCAGCGGCCGGCCGTTCCGCCAGCCGCGCAAGGGGGGCGAACTCACCGAACAGGAGCAGAAGGAAATCGCCGCATTGGGGCGTCGCGCTTCGGACACCACGCGCGCGAAGCGGGAAAAGAAGGGGTCGACGGTCCTGGAGACCTGGGGCATCGAGGACCGGAGCACCCTCGGCCTGAGGCTGCTGGTGCGGGAGCAAGGGGGCGAGCGGCTGAGCGTCGGAAGCCTCATCGCCACCCGGCCCTCCGACCGTAAGCGGTTCAGCGTCGGCGTGATCCGCTGGATCATGGTGAACCGGGACGGCCAACTGCGGGTCGGCATCCGCTCCTTTGCCGGCGACCCGGAGCCGACCGCCGTGAGGCGCACCGGGGTCAACGTGCCTTCCGGGGAAAAATACATCCCGGCCCTCGTGCTTCCGGCGGTGCCCGCCGTGCAGATTCCCCCGACCCTGGTGCTCCCCGCAGGCTGGTACCGGCCCAAACGGGTGGTGGAGGTCTTCGGCAGGGAACACGAGCGCGCCCTGATGAACTACGTGGTGGAAAAGGGCCGCGACTACGAGCGCATCAGTTTTAGCACGCTCCCGAGCTGAGCCCGCATCCTACCCGGCTTCCGCCACGACCCGCGCCCGCGGTTGAACCGTCCGCTTGGCGGGAAAGAGCACCTTGAAGCAGCTCCCCTTACCGGGCTGGCTGCTGACTTCCAACCGCGCCTGGTGCCGGCTCGCCACATGCTTCACGATGGCAAGCCCGAGCCCGGTGCCTCCGGTCTCCCGCGAGCGGCTGCGGTCCACCCGGTAAAACCGCTCCGTGAGCCGCGGCAGGTGCTCCGCGGGAATGCCGATCCCGGTATCGGCAACGGAAAACGCCACCTGGCCGGAGACCCCTTCCCAGGCAAGCGTGATCTGTCCTCCCTCGGGCGTGTAGCGGATGGCGTTGCTCACCAGGTTGCCGAAAGCGCTCCTCAATTCATCGGGCGCCCCCCTCACCCACAGGCCCGACTCGATGCGCACCCGGATGCGGTGCCGTCCTCCGGAGAGGGACTGGGCCTCCTGGTGCAGGACGCGCACCAGGTCCGGAACATCCACCTCCTCCTCCCGCGGCAGGTTGTGATCGTCTTCCAGGCGGGACAGCGTCAGCAGATCTTCCACCAGCCGCTGCATGCGGCGGGTCTGATCCGACATCAGCGCGAGCGCACGCCGGGTCATGGCGGGCTCCGGCTTTTCCGCATCGGAAAGGGTTTCCAGGAATCCTCCCACCACCGTGAGCGGAGTGCGCAGCTCGTGGGAAACGTTGGCGATAAAGTCGCGGCGCATGGTCTCGAGCTGCTCAAGGCGGGTGACATCGCGGCTGATGAGCAGCCGGCGCGCCTCCCCGTAGGGAACCAGCTGCAGCGAGAGGGCGCGCTCCAAATTGCGGGGAAGCCGCAGCACCAAGGGTTCGCCGGGGCTCCCGGCGCTGAGGTAGGTCACGAAACGCGGATCCCGAACCAGGAAAGTAATCTGCTGTCCGATGTCGCGTTCCGGATCGATGCCAAGGTGCTCCTCGGCTGCCCGGTTACAGAGAGCGATGCGGTCCTCCTCGTCGAGAACCAGCACGCCGTCGGGCATGGCGCTGGTGACCTGGAGCAGCCGGTCCAGGGCGGTGCTCAGGCGCTCCTGGCTCTGGGTCTGGGTCCGCAACAGACGGTACAAGCGCGAGAACACCTCGCCCCAGACGCCGCCGGCATCCGGCGTCCAGCGGGAGCCGGGCTGCGCCAGCCAGCGCTCGAGCTTCCGCAGCTGCCATAACTGATAGGCGAGGAATATCAGGAGGCCCGCCGCCAGGGTAGCGAACCCGTTGGCCGCGCCGGACGAGAGCCCGGTCACGAGCGCGACCAGGGCGAGCAGCCCGAAATAGAGAACGTTGCGCTGCCAGAAATCGGACAAGAAGGCACTCCTCGCCGGGAGGCCCCTATTATGGCACGCCCCGCGCCGGGGAAACGGGCCTCAGGCCGCGGACAGCCGGTACCCGGCGCCACGCACCGTCTGCACCAGGCGGTCCAGGCCCCAGGGCTCCAGGGCCTTGCGCAGGCGCCGGATGTGGACGTCCACCGTGCGCTCCTCGACGAACACGTGGTCGCCCCAGACCCGATCCAGAAGCTGCGCCCGGCTGTGGACCCGCTCCGGGTGGGTCATCAGGAAATGCAGCAGCCTGAATTCGGTGGGGCCCACGCCCACCGGCGCTCCGTGGGCCGTGACGCGGTGGGCGGCGGGATCAATCGCAAGCCCCGCCAGTTCGACGGCGTCTTCGGTCATCTGAGGCGCCCGCCGGCGGAGCACCGCCTTGATGCGGGCCAGCAGCTCCCGCGGCGAAAAGGGCTTGGTAATGTAATCGTCCGCCCCGGTCTCCAGCCCTGTTACCTTGTCGCGCTCCTCGCTGCGCGCGGTAAGCATGATGATGGGAATGTCCCGGGTGCGCTCCTCCGCGCGCAGCCGCCGCGCAAAATCGACGCCGCTCGCCCCCGGCAGCATCCAGTCCAGAAGCACCAGATCGGGCAGCATGTCGCGCACCAGCGCCTGGGCCTGCTCGGCGTTGTCCGCCCGCAGGGGGTGATGCCCCGCCTGGCGCAGGTTGTACGCGATCAATTCCTGGATCGCCGGTTCGTCCTCGACCACCAGCACGGTCGCGGGCATGGGCAAGTCCTTTTTCGTTGAGTAAGCAGGCTGGATTCTATGAAAGCATTGTTGCGCTTTCATGACAACCGGGGCGCCCCCCGGCACCGGGAGCTCGAGGTTTTGCTTTTTGCGGCCGTGGGTTATGATTTGGGCCCCGTCGCGACACCACGTTTCCCGAGGCTAGAGCCATGGCAGGACTCAGCAAGAACATGCCCCATCCCACTGAGATCAAACTGCACCAGAATACCCGCATGCTGGAGATTTCCTTCGACGACGGAAAAGCCTTTGCGCTGAGCTGCGAATTTCTCCGGGTTTATTCGCCCTCGGCCGAGGTGAGGGGGCATGGCCCGGGTCAGGAGGTGCTGCAGGTGGGCAAGCGGGACGTGACCATCAACCAGATCGAGCCCGTCGGCACCTACGCCGTCCAGTTTTCGTTCTCCGACGGTCACGACACCGGCATCTATTCCTGGGACCTGCTCTACGACTACGGCCTGCGCCAGCAAGAGATGTGGGATCACTACCTGAAGCGCCTGGAAGAGGCCGGCGCCAGCCGGGACCCGGCCCTCGCTCCGGCCCAACCCACCCGGGCCCGTTGAGCCGACGCGGGCCGCCCACCCCAGCGCCGTGAGCGACAACACCCATTTTGGCTTCCAGCAGGTGCCCGAGGACGAGAAGGCCTCGAAGGTCGCGGGCGTCTTTGACTCGGTGGCCTCCCGCTACGACCTCATGAACGACCTGATGTCCGGGGGCCTTCACCGCCTCTGGAAGCGTTTCACGGTGGAGACCGCCCAACTGCGCCGGGGGGAGCGGGTTCTCGACATCGCGGGCGGGACCGGAGATCTGGCGCTGCTGTTCAAGCGGCAGTTGGGGGATGACGGTGAAGTCTGGCTGACCGACATCAACGGCTCCATGCTCGCGGTTGGCCGCGACCGGCTGCTCGATGCCGGGGTATCCCTGCCGCTCGCCCGGTGCGATGCGGAGAAGCTGCCATTCCCCTCCGGGCATTTCGACGTCATTACCGTGGCTTTCGGGCTGCGCAACATGACCCACAAGGAGTCGGCGCTGCGGGAAATGCTGCGGGTGCTGCGCCCGGGCGGGCGGCTGCTGGTGCTGGAGTTCTCCCGGGTCTGGAAGCCCCTCGAGCCCCTCTACGACGTTTACTCGTTCAGGGTGCTTCCCTGGCTCGGCCGGCTGGTGGCGAAGGACGCGGGAAGCTACCGTTACCTGGCGGAATCCATCCGCATGCATCCTTCCCAGGAAGAACTCAAGACCCTGATGGAACAGGCGGGGTTTTCCAGGGTCGAATATTTTAACTTGACGGCTGGTGTCGTCGCTCTCCATCGAGGCTACAAGCTTTAGTCCGCGCCGGCCAGGAGGCTCCTCCATGTTCGCAACTGCGCTGAAGCGTTTGTCCCTTGTCCTTATCGTGGTGCTCGCCGGGTGCGCGGGCGCAGGCCTGCGTCAGGACTTTGGCGCCGTGGAGGCGCCCACGGTGGCGGTCGGGGACCGCTGGGTCTACCAGGTGATCAACGGCTACAACAAGCTCCCCGTGGGCACGATAACCCATGAGGTTTTGGCCGTGACGCCCGAATACGTCGAAGTCAAGGTCACCGAGGATCCCGGCGGCAGCTTCACCCGCCGCTTCGGGGCGGGCTGGAATCCCTATTCCGGGATCATGCCGCCCGGGCTCCCGCCCGGGTTCGGCTTTGAAAAGACGCTTCCCTCGGGAGCGCGGGTGGACTATGCACCCGCCTTTCCCGCTTTCCGCTTCCCCCTGGTGCCGGGCCAGCACTGGAGCAGCCGAATCACGGTCACCGACCCGTCCCTGGGCAGGTCCTTAGAGGCGGACGTGGATTCCCGGGTCATAGGCCTGGGCCAGGTCACCACGCCGGCGGGGCAGTTCGACGCCGTCAAGGTGCGCCACGACGTCTATTACCGGGACTGGGTCTGGTGGCGCACCCAGACCTGGGAGTGGTATTTCGATTGGTACGCGCCCGCGGTCAACAACATCGTGCTGCGCGACAGCCAGGCCCAATACCGGGACTACACCCGCATCATCGACAAGGCCCCGGAAATCATGAGAAGCGACTGGCGGATCAGCCACCTGGTGGAATTCAGCCGCCGCTGACGCGCCCTCACGCGGGATGACGCCATCCCGGTTCGAGGAGCGCGGGCGCTGCCGGAATGCAAGCAGGCGGCAGCGCCTCGGAGACCTCATCTCATGGATACGGAACGGGAAAAACATTGCCTGTCCCCCGTCCGGCGCATTAAAGTTCGCGCTTGTCTCTTCGGATTCGCTGAGGACGATCCGTTCTTGACGCTCCCGGACTGCCGGATTCCCGTCAACGCGATTCTTCTGGCGAAGATAGGAAAACATTAACGCCGGCGTTGCGCGAGAACCCCGCATGAAAGCCTGCAAATACTTTTTGTCAGCCTTGGCAGTCACGCTCATGGCCGCCGGTTGCGGTGCGCTCGCATTGAAGCAGGACTTCTCTACGGTGCCGGGCCCGCGCCCCGCGGCGGGCGACCGCTGGGCCTACCAAGTGGTCAACGGNNCCGGGAATCCGAACGCCCGGAAATCCGCAAATTCGAGGCGGGATGGAATCCGCTTTCCGGCCACATGCCGCCCGGACTGCCGGTGGGTCGCGGCAATGCGATTCCCACCGGTGCGGCGGTGGCCTATTCTCCAGCCCTCCCCGCCCTGCGCTTCCCGCTGGAGCCCGGCGCCACTTGGAAGTCGCGGATCTCGGTCACGGACGTGGCCTCGGGGCGGACGATCGAGGCGGACGTCTCCGGCAAGGTCGACGGCCGCGGCGAGGTGGAAACCCCCGCCGGCCGCTTCGACGCGATTCGGGTGCGGCAGGACATCTTTTACCGGGACCTGGTGTGGTGGCGCACGCCGATCCAGGAATGGCGTTTCGAGTGGTATGCGCCCGCCCTCGGAATCGTGGTGCGCCGGGAAATCCGCTCCAGCTATATCGACCTGACCCGCGGCGGCGGCGGATCCGGTGGCGGCACCACCGAGGTGATGCACGGAAATTGGGTCGTGGAGCAGCTGGCCGAGCACGCACCGGGCAAATCACAGCCCCAACGTTAGCGAATTCGTCCGGTCGGGATCAGAGCATGCTTTCACAGGCGTTTGCCCAGGCAGTCAATCACGTCATGCGGCAGGAAGGCTGGCCGCTGGACCATCTCAAGCCCCTCGCGGGCCGCAGCGCCCGGTTTTCCCTGATGCCTCTCGACCTGACTCTGACCATCGCGGAAACGGGCGAGCTGGCGGCGGCCGCAGCGGATGCGGTTCCCGACGCCACCTTCGCCCTGACCCCGCCGCTGGCCCTGCGCATCGTCGCCGGGGACGAGGAAGCTTACGGCGAGGTCCGGGTAGAGGGGGACACGGACCTCGCCGAGGCGCTGCTGTTCGTGGCCAAGCACCTGCGCTGGGACGCGGAGGAAGACCTGAGCAGGGTGCTGGGCGATGTCGCCGCGCGGCGCGTGGCCCGGACCGGCCGGGACCTGCTGCGCTGGCAGTCGGAGGCCGCGCTGAATCTTGCCCGTGCCTTCTCCGAATACTGGACCGAGGAGCAACCCCTCATCGCCCGCGCGGCGGACGTCTCGGGCTTCGTGAGCGAGGTGGACCGGCTGCGCAACGACGTGGAACGACTGGAAAAGCGGATCGCGAGATTCCAGAGCCGGCGGGATGCCGAGAGTCCGAAATAGGACCTCAATCTAGGCTCCGGCGATGCTCAGGCTGTTCCGCCTCATCAAGATCCTGACGGTCGCTTTCCGCTACGGCCTCGAGGAGTTCATTCTCGGTCACGAGCGGGTGCGGCCCCTGCGCACCCTGGCCAAGATCGCGCTTTTCTGGCGGCCACTGCGGGCGCCCCGGGCGGCCCGCCTGCGCATGGCGCTGGAGGACCTGGGCCCGATCTTCGTGAAATTCGGCCAGCTGCTCTCCACCCGGCGCGACCTGATCCCGCCGGACATTGCCGACGAGCTGGCGAAGCTTCAGGACCGGGTTCCGCCGTTCTCCTCGGAGCTGGCGGTCAAGACCCTCGAACGCAATCTCGACCGGCCCTACCAGGAAGTGTTCCGGGAATTCGACGTGACGCCGGTGGCCAGCGCCTCCGTCGCCCAGGTGCACCTGGGCATCCTGCACGACGGCCGGGAAGTGGCGGTCAAGATCCTGCGCCCCGGAATCCGCTCGGTGATCGAGAACGACGTGAGCCTGATGGACACCGGGGCCTGGCTGGTGGAAACCCTCTGGTCCGACGGCCGCCGGCTGCGGCCCCGGGACGTGGTGGCGGAATTCGCCAAGCACCTGGAGGACGAGCTGGACCTGGTGCGGGAAGCGGCCAACTGCAGCCAGCTCAGGCGCAATTTCCGGGGCTCGCCGCTGCTGCGGGTGCCGGAGGTCTACTGGGATTACTGCTCGAGCGAGGTGATGGTGATGGAGCGGATGCGGGGCACGCCCATCAGCCTGGTGCCGAGCCTGCGCGCCCAGGACATCGACCTCCACAAGCTGGGCCGCGCCGGCGTGGAGATCTTCTTCACCCAGGT
>DKBC01000156.1 GCA_002451065.1 Betaproteobacteria bacterium UBA6910 | reverse complement strand
GCCGGAATGCCTGCTGATCGAGCCCACCGAAACCGAATCCAAGGAGACCCTGGACGCCTTCGTCTCGGCCATGCGGGAGATCCTGGAGGAGGCGCGGGCCGCTCCGGACCAGGTGAAGGGCGCTCCCCACACCCTGCCCGTGCGCCGGCTGGATGAGGTGAAGGCGGCGCGGGAACTCGATCTTGCGTGGAAACCTGCCTAGGGGCGCCACATGCCGTTCATGCTATTGATTCTCGCCGCTACCACGGGAATCGCCCTCTGGGCGTTCGTGCACTACAACCCCGGCGGTGTGAGCCCCGGCTCGCTGCTGGCATACAACCTCGCCGTGTCGGCAGCGTCCCTGGCGGCAGGGATTGCAGTCGGTATGTGGCTGTTCGAAGCGGCGTCCGGGATGCCGGGCAAGGAGAAATTGGCCTGGTATCTGGGCATCATGGCCGGCGGGCTGGTCTTNNTTCCATGACGCAGCCGCAGAAGGGAAAGTCCGGGCTGCGCCGCATCTGGAAAGCGTTCTTCTATTCCCTGGAAGGGTTCAGGGCGGCTTGGCGCAATGAGGACGCCTTCCGCCAGGAAGTTCTTCTCGCCGCCATCCTGATTCCGGTGGCGCTGTTCCTGCCCGCGACCGGGATCGGGAAGGCGCTCATGGTGGGCAGCGTGCTGCTGGTGCTGATGGTGGAGCTGCTCAATTCAGCGGTGGAAGCCGCCGTGGACCGCGTCTCCTACGAGAACCACGAGCTGGCCAAGCGCGCCAAGGACGTCGGCAGCGCCGCGGTATTCGTGAGCCTGGTGAACGTCCCCGTGATCTGGGCGCTGGTGCTGTTTCTCTAGGCGCTAGAGCCACGAGCAGGAGGCGATGACGTAGTCGTCCCCCGTGGCCAACGGCTGGCCCAGCCTGACTGCCCGGCTGTTCTCCCCCATGAGCGCGAGGGTAACGAAGTCCGCCTTGAATCCCGCGGGATCCATCAGCAACGTGGCGTCGTCCAGGGAGCGCGCGCCATCGGGGAACAGCAGCACCACGTAGAGGTAGTCGTAGGAGAAGGAGCCCGACGAGGTTTCCCAGTTCTGCGCAGCGGTCTGCCCTTCGCCCACGAGCTTGAGCCAGAGGCCGCGGGGGCGCCGGGACAGGAGCTCGATGCCTACCCGCAGCGCGCCGCGCCGGCTGGCGTCCAGCCAGCGCACCACGCCCACCCACCAGTTCTCTTCGCTCAACGGCTTGACGGCGCAGATCTTGCCCACCTTCACCCAAAGGTCGGCGCGAGGCGGGATATCCGCGCCGATACCTTCGTGGCTCAAGTTCCTCAGAGTCCAGGTTTCCGGGACCCGGTCCAGGGTCTCCTGCTCCAGTTCGAGCTTTGACGTTCCTTTCTTGAGTTCGTTGATCTGGTCCATCTCGTCGGTCTCGGTCTGGGGCATCACTTTGCGCACCGCGCTGAACGATTCCAGCACCTCGACTTCGGTGTCGGCCTCGGTGCGGTCGCTGCGGCGGTAGGGGCGGGAACTTCCCCAATATNNGGTGCCGCAGCACCGTCACCTTGTCCCACACCGAGAACGCCCTGCCCAGCCGCCGGTCCGTCGGCAGCACGTCTGCGGCGTCGTGCTTCAGCAACTCCTCGATGCGGGCGATTGCCGTGCCGGCCCCGAACCAGCGCGGGTTGGCCAAGTCCGATCCAGCGAAGGCGGCTTCCACGGGGGGCCCGGGCGTTGCCAGATCCACGCAGAAGGGAAGGCCGTCGCCGGGCTGATCCGAGATGGCGAACGAGGAGGCGACTCGCCCGCCCAGGCGAAATGCCAGCTCGGTGTGCTCCGGAGCGAGGCTGCGCGGAGCCGCCAGGTGCAGCATCAGCGCCCGCAGCAGTTCCTGCACCGGGCTGGTCGGGAGCGGTTCCGATTTCCAGATCTTGAATGGGGCGGAGGCGATCTGGGCCCGTTCCGCCAGTTGGTACAGGTGGCAGAGCTTCTCCCAAACGATGTCCTCCACCGGCCGGTACCCGAGGCGCAGGCATTTGGCGATGGCCGACCCCGCGTGCAATCCCCGGCACACCACGCCTGCGAACGCCGGGTTGAGCCCGCTGGATTTCTCGGCGCCTGGCTCGAACTCGGCGGCGGAGGCCAGGAACGCGCCCAGCGCCTCGGTCCAGAAGCCCAGCATCTGCCGCAGCTGGCCCTGGCTCTTTGCTCCGTAGAGCTGCGGGGCCTGGAGGTACTCCCCCAGCACCCGGTCGTGGTAGGGGACGCCGGAGTCCTCCAGGAATCCCAGCACCGAGGCCCGCAGGTCGGCCTTGAAGCCTTCCGCTTCCTTGACTGAGCCCATCCAGCCGGCGATCTCCTCCAGTGCCTTGCCCGGGTCGTCCTGCGGCAGCTCGGCGAGGACCTTCCGGGCCTCCTCCACGCTGCTCATCGGGTGATCCGGCTTCTTCAGCCAGTCGAACATGGCATCCTTCCCCCCAAGGCTGTGCCCGCAAATATATACGGAAAATCAGCGGGAGCGGGAATGTCCGTTCCCGTGAAGGATCATGATGTCCGGGTATGCCGCTCAGGTATCCCGACGCGGCCCGTCGTCAACATTTCACGGAATTCGCTACACTGCAGGGCGGAGGCATTGGCGGGGACTGAGTCGGACTTCGGGGGCTGGAAAGAATGGGAGGGGAGGGGAATAAGGCGCGCCGAGACAAATATGGTTCGAGCCCGATGTCATTACACCCGGGCGGCCCCTCCCAAAACCGACAACGCGAACTAAGACCAACACACTCATGCCCAGAAAAACGTGGTCTGTACCCTATTATTCTTCAAATGGAAAGTGATGATTTGATCTTTGCGCGCGCGCAGGAACTGTACGGCAAAGGCGACTTCCAAGGGGCATTTCAGCTATACCTTGCGCTTGCGGACCGTGGGCGCGTTGGCTGCCGGAGGTTTGTCGGCTGGATGTACTTCGGCGGTGAGGGTGTCGAGAAGGATCTGAGCAAGGCATTTGAATGGTTTAAGAAAGCTGCGCATCAGGGCGACCGAGAGGCGAAATTTGGTGCTGGGAGGGTGTGTTTATTGACACGGGACGACACTAATGCCCTCACGTGGTTCACGTTGGCTTGTCGGGAAGGATTTGTTCCCGGTTGCTTTCGGCTTGGATGGATGTATTTGCATGGGCGTGGTTGTGGCAAGGACCCTGCAAAAGCTTACGATCTGCTATCTGACGCTTACGCAAAGGGACACTTGCCCGCCGGTCGAGCGCGGGCTCGGTTATTGATTGCCGGTCAGCGCGGATTGTTCGGTAGACTCCTGGGAATCTTCTTGCTCCTGAGGGTTCTGCTTGAGGTTGTCGTGACCGCGATTCGGGAGCCAAACAGCCAACGATTCATGGTCTGATGAGAACCCGCGGAGACTGTCCTGGCCCGCGGGAATCGGCGGCGCCGGCCTAGGTCAGTTGCCCGGGCCCAGGGGGATATTCGCAGGCGCCTGATGTTCCCGCCGCGAGGGAGTCACGATCATCGGCACCTCCTGCGGCGACATCGTGATGACCATGGGATTGTGTGCGGGGGGCGGCGTCATCTCCATGGGCATGGCCTGCTCCGCCCGGTTCACCGGCGGAGGCGCGATCATTGCCTGGAGTGACTTGTCCTCGTCCGCCTGGGTGTCGGCCGGCGCTATCGTCTCCGGCTGTGCCCGTCGCATCGTCCGCGACGGACGCGCGCGAGATTTGTAGGCAGGGGCCGCGGCTTCCCTGGGGCGCTGGTAGCTAACTGCCGGCACCGGCGCCTCCTTAGAGGTTGCCTCGGCGACGCGGTGTTG
>DKBC01000036.1 GCA_002451065.1 Betaproteobacteria bacterium UBA6910 | reverse complement strand
ACGCTCGACTTGCTGTAGCCGTGGTCCACCAGGTAGATGGAATAAAAGGTGTAGTAGGCCCCATGGGCGGCTGCCATCAGGAAGCACGCGGCAAGCAGCGATGCCACCTCGGGACGCTTCACGATGCTCCACACTGGCAGGCTGTCGCTCTCATGGGCCGAAACCGGGGCGTCGGGAACCAGGCGCGCAAAGAACACGATACCGAGCATAAGGCCGGTGACCATCCACGGCAGCGCGGCGATGGCTACCCTGTCCAGGAGGTAACCGATGCCGACCACTGCCGCGATGAAGCCCACCGATCCCCACGAGCGGATGCGGCCATAACGCGAAGCATGTGCTCCCAGGTGGCTCAGCGTGATCGCCTCCACTAGGGGCAGCGAAGCACCCCAGAAGAAGCTGGTAAGCGCCATCACCGCGAACATCCAGGAAAAGGTCTTGCCGAAAAACACCCCGGCGAACGCGGCCACACTCAGCAGCGCTGCCACCTGCACGATTCGCACCCGCTTTCCCGTGTGGTCGGCCAGGAAGCCCCATGCGGCGGGGGCAAAGATCCGCATCAGCTGCAACAGGGACATGAGCAGACCGATCTGGAGAGCGGTGAACTCGATGGAGCGCAGATACAGGCTCCAGTAGGGCGCAAATCCGCCGACGAAGGCGAAATAGAAGAAATAGAAACCCGACAGGCGCCAGTAGGGAACGGCGTTCGGCACAGGTAGCGAGCGGGGAGAGTCGTTACTCGCCGGGGGGCGGCACCCGCTCAAGCCTCGTCGGGCTCGGGGTCCTCGCGGGCCGGCGCCGGGGCGGAGTCCGGGCCGGCGGCCGCATTGCCGGGCACCCTCGGCGTGGCACAGGATACGTCGGCGTTCTGCGACCGGTGACGCAATGCATGGTCCATAAGCACCAGGGCCAGCATGGCCTCGGCGATGGGAGTGGCCCGGATTCCCACGCAGGGATCGTGGCGGCCGTGGGTTTCCACAGTCACCGGATTGCCTGACTTGTCGATGGAACGCCGCGGAAGACGGATGCTTGACGTGGGCTTTATTGCGATCGAGACCCGGATGTCCTGTCCGGTGGAGATGCCCCCAAGGATCCCTCCCGCGTTGTTGGAGAGAAAGCCGGCGGGCGTCATTTCGTCGCCGTGTTCTGTGCCCTTCTGCTCCACGGCGGCGAAGCCGGCACCAATCTCGACACCCTTCACCGCGTTGATGCTCATCATCGCGTAGGCAATCTCGGCGTCGAGCCGGTCATACACCGGCTCCCCCCAGCCCACCGGAACGTTTTTCGCCACCACGTTGATGCGGGCACCAACCGAATCCCCCGACTTGCGCAGCCGGTCCATGAAGGCTTCGAGTTCCGGGACGATGTCCGGATCCGGCGAGAAAAAGGGATTGTCATCCACCCAATCCCAGGCCTTGAACGGGATCTTCATGGAGCCAAGCTGGGCCATGCAGCCGCGAATGACGACGCCATGACGCTCCAGCAGCCACTTGCGGGCGATGGCGCCGGCGGCGACACGCACCGCGGTCTCCCGCGCCGAAGCCCTGCCGCCGCCCCGATAGTCGCGGATTCCGTACTTCTGCCAGTAGGTGTAATCGGCATGACCGGGCCGAAACGCGTCCATGATGTTGCCGTAATCCTTGCTCCGCTGATCCTCGTTGCGAATCAGCAGGGCGATGGGCGTTCCGGTGGTCCGGCCCTCAAACACGCCGGACAGGATTTCCACCCGGTCCGGCTCCCGCCGCTGGGTCACGTGTCGCGAGGTGCCAGGCCGGCGCCGGTCGAGGTCGCGCTGAATATCCGGCTCGGTCAACCCGAGTCCCGGCGGACAGCCGTCCACCACGCAGCCGATGGCGGGACCATGGGATTCCCCGAAGGACGTGACACACAACAATCTGCCAAGGGTGTTGCCGGACATGGAAGAATGCGTTGAAAAATCAAAGCTTGAAGTTTAGCATACGCGGTCCACCCTTCCTGAAGCGGCACGTGACCGACGATCCGGACAAGACGAAGGGCCCTGGCGGGCTGACGATGCGCGAAGTCTTCGAGCAGGTGCAGCGCGCCCGCGCGCGGGACCGGGCCGCGGACAAGAGCCGCAATGCCCTGCTGCAGAAGCAGAACCGCTGGCAGCGCTTCGTGCGATTCGTGTGGGACAAGAGGAAGGGATGAGAGGACCCGCATGAAGGCCGTTCTCATGACAGCCGCCGGGGGCCCGGAGGTGCTGAAACTTCGCGACGTGCCGCACCCGGAATTTTATGGCGCCTTCGACGTCCTGGTTCGGGTAAAGGCAGCGGCCGTCAACCCGGTGGACACCAAGGTACGGCGCAACCCGAGCTATTACCCGGGCAACCTGCCCGCGATCCTCGGTTGTGACGCTGCCGGTGTGGTGGAGAGCATCGGCTACGGGGTGACGCGTTTCAAGCCCGGCGACGAGGTTTATTACTTCAACAACGGCCTGGGCGGCGCGCCCGGTAATTACGCCCAGTATGCGGTGGTGAACGAGGAATTCCTCGCGCCCAAGCCCGGCAATCTGTCGATGGTCGAAGCCGCGGCATTGCCCCTGGTCGTGATCACGGCTTGGGAGGCTCTGGTGGACCGGGCCAAGCTCGACACCGGCCACTCGGTCCTGGTTCACGCGGGTGCCGGGGGCGTGGGGCACGTAGCGATTCAGCTTGCCCGTCATTTCGGCGCCTTCGTCGCTACCACGGTGAGCGGCGAGGAAAAGGCGGCGTTCGTGAAATCCCTGGGCGCGGAACTGGCGATTGACTACCGTTCCGAAGACTTCGTGGACGAAGTGCTGCACTGGACCGAGGGCGTCGGCGTCAAGACGGTTCTGGACACCGTCGGCGGCCTCACTTTCTGCAAGTCCTTCGGCGCAACCCGTGTCTACGGCAACGTCGTAACCATCCTTTCCACCGCGTGCGAAGTGGAATGGATTAACGTGGCCAGGGTGCGCAATATTAATGTCTGCTATGTGCAGATGCCCGCGCCCCTCTATCTCGGCTTGCGCAACGGCCGCATGCACCAAACGCGAATCCTCGAGCAGGCCAGAGACCTGGTCGAGGCCGGCGCCTTGAAACCGAAGGTCAGCCAGGTGCTTTCCTTGAAGGACGCCGCGGAAGCCCATCGCATCCTGGAGGAGGGGCACGCCGTGGGCAAGATCGTGCTCGAGGTTCCCTAGGCGCGCGCAGGACCCCCGCCTTTCGCTTCCTTCCCGCATTTCACTTTCCGCGCCGGACCAAACTGCTCATGCAAAACTACCTGGATCTGATGCGGCACATCATGGAACACGGCCATTCCAAGAGCGACCGCACCGGCACCGGGACGCTTTCCGTCTTTGGAGCCCAGCTGCGCTTCGACCTGTCCCGAGGATTTCCCCTGGTAACCACCAAGAAGGTCCACCTCAAGTCGATCATCCACGAGCTGCTGTGGTTTCTGCGCGGCGACACCAATGTCAAATATCTTCGCGACCACGGCGTCACGATCTGGGATGAATGGGCCGACGAGGACGGCGAGCTGGGCCCGGTCTACGGTTACCAGTGGCGATCCTGGCCGGCGCCCGATGGCCGCCATATCGACCAGATCGCCCGGGTCCTGAACGAGATTCGAATCGCACCCGATTCCCGCCGGCTCATCGTGAGCGCCTGGAACGTGGCCGACCTTGAGCGCATGGCTCTGGCGCCCTGCCATGCCTTCTTTCAGTTCTACGTGGCGGAGGGCCGGCTGTCCTGCCAGCTTTATCAGCGCAGCGCCGATTTCTTTCTGGGCGTCCCGTTCAACATCGCGTCCTACGCCCTCCTCACCATGATGGTGGCACAGGTGTGCGGCCTGGATCCGGGGGATTTCGTCCATACTTTCGGCGACGCGCATCTTTATCTCAACCATCTGGAGCAGGCCAGGGAACAGCTCTCCCGGCAGCCGAGAGCCCTGCCACGCATGGAGATCAATTCCGAAATAAGGGATCTCTTCGCTTTCCGCTACCACGACTTCAGCCTCGTCGGCTACGACCCGCACCCGGCCATCAAGGCGCCGGTCGCGGTATGACGCAGCCGCGTATATCGATCATAGCCGCCGTCGCGCGCAATCGGGTCATCGGCCGGGATAACCGGCTTCCCTGGCATCTCCCGCAGGACCTCAAGCGCTTCCGCGCCCTTACCATGGGCCACCACGTGATCATGGGGCGGAAGACCTGGGAATCCATCGGACGAATTCTGCCTGGCCGCAGCATGGTGGTGGTCAGCCGGGATCGCGCCTATGGGGCCGCCGGTTGCCTGGTCGCTTCCTCCCTCGAGCAAGCGGTCCGCCTGTGCGGCGCCGATCCCGAAGTGTTCATCATCGGCGGAGCGGAGATCTACCGGCAGGCGCTTCCCATGGCCGACCGGATGTATCTCACGCGCATCGAGCAGGATGTGGCGGGAGACACATACTTTCCCGACTTTGATGCGGCGGAATGGACCGAGTCCAGCCGAGAGACGGTCGCGGGAGCTGGAATGCCGGCGGCTTTCCTGGTTCTCGACCGCCGGCCCTCCTGAATTCTGAAAAAGAAAACGACCGGGATAAACCCGGCCGTTGACCGCATTCAGCCTGGAGCAACCGGCTGGCTGCCCAGTCCCGGAAGATCAGTTCCTGGCCAGTGCCGCGGCGCCACTCACGGTCGTGGTGGATCCGGTAACCTGGTAACCGAAGCCGGCTCGCTCGGCAGCCGTCCCGGCGAAGAAGCCTTCTACCGACGTCGCGCAACCGGCGCCGCAACCGGATCCCGTTGTTGCGAGTCCGGAACCCGCGAAGGTGGCGCCCGAGATGTTCACGGTTTGGCTGGTGACGGTATAGCCGATCGGACCGTTGTTCACCGCCGGGAACTGGACCTGGAAATCAAGGACTGCCGTGCCCGCGGTGAAATCGGCGGTCAGGATCACACCATTGGTGCCCGGGCGTGCACTGAACGTACCCAAACCGAGGGACCCGTCGAGAGACGTGGCCTGGGTGGCCCCCAGCAACGAGTAGGAGGCGCTTTGGGGCAGGTTCGTCACCGGGGTCGGCACTCCGTATACATAGTGCAACCCCTGGTTGGCCGACAATTGGGAGTTGCCCAGACCGCCCGCGGTATACCTGCCGTTGCTCCACCGCCCCCAACCGACCGCGACATCGAAGCCGTTGTCCACCACTTGGGCATTCACGTTGTTAAGCAGGAAGCTGCCGATCTGCAATTGGTCACAGGCGCCGCTGGAACTGCAGCTAACCCTGCCGGTGCCGGCGCGGAAGATTGTCTGGTCGACCTGGTTCGGCTGATTCGCCGGGAAATCTCCACTTGCAACGATAAACGGATTGCCTTGCCCCGGTGGCGGCGGTGTCACGGGGGGCGGTGTCACGGGAGGCGGGGGGGTCGTCTGGGTAGGATCACCTTCCGCCACCACCAGCGGTTCACCCAATGCGTTCACCTGCTCCCCGGCCACGAAGCCTTGGGGCGGAGGCACCACGAAGCCTTCCTGAACCGGTTCCGGGGGCAGGAACGCCTTCTCCGAGGTCACCTGAGGGCGGGATTTCTGGTCGGCAACATGTATCGACTGCCCGGCTTCCGCCACGAACTCCCCAGTGTCATTCGTTACCGCCACCCGGCCCTCGCCCACGCTCACCGTGAGGCTGTTGCCCAGAGCCGCCAAGTACTCGGTTCCGCGAATTCCAATAATCGCGACCGGAGTTTCCACTTCGTAGTTATCGCGATTCACGCGGCCAATCAGGCCGGTGATGGTGCGGAGCCCCCCCTTGAGCAGGCTGAACACGCCCTTTTCGGACCCGTCGGTCGCGCCCTCAAAGCGGTAGTCCTTGATCCGGAATACGCTCTGGGGCTGGAGCGAAACGTAGGAACCGTCGGTGAAGCGCACCTGCGCGCGCCCCTCGCGCGTGTCGATGGTGTCGCCGCTGTTAAGCTCGAGTCCCTTGACCGCGACCCGATCTACACCATCCGCACCCTTGACAATGGCCCCGCCACTGGCGAATTGGACATAGCCGATGGACGCCCAGACGCTACCCGAAAACCACAATAAGAGCAGGGCCGCCAACCCCGCCTGTTTGGCGAATGCGATTGTGCGGGCTTTCATAGTAGCTCTCCTTATTGTTAGAATTTTAAAAAGTTTTCCTTTAAATTCATTGGCTTTGCAAATTGTATCTAGCAAGTTTTGTACCGGCGGCATGGGCCAGCCGGGAATCTGGTGAAATCGCAGCCAGCAGTGACATTCCACACGCTTTAGCCGTCGCCAAATGCCGCAAATTTGCGCAAGATGTGCCACATTTCGTCAGTTGTGGCGGTTTTCCGTCAGGGGAACGCGCGCCGGATGGCGATCTGGACCAGCCAGCGATCGTAGGCGTTGATCTCGACATTGGAATCGTTGTTGGTGTAGTTCACCGACGGCACCACTTGCCATTTGTTGTCCTGCCAGGGAGTGACGACGGCGCCCAGCCTCAGGTCGGTCTGGATGTCGCGGCGGGTCACCAGGAAGAACGGGTCGGTGCCTCCGTAGTCCCGCCTCTCCACGCTCGCGGCGGCAAATCCCAGCATCTGCGGTGACAAGGCGACCTGGCCGCCAATCCGCAGCCCCCAGAAATCCTGACCAAGCCACGGGACCCCGGCGCTGCGNNTATCCGCTCAGGTAACCAATCGGTTCCCAGGGGCCCGAGAACCCGTGCCCGACGGCGCCCCCGGCCACATAGCGATCCGCATCACGGATACTCTGCTGTCCCGCGTAATCGAGCCGCGTCTTCTGGACATAGGCGGAAACGGAATTGAACGCATCGATGGTCCGGGTCCACTGAAGAATGCCGCCATAGGCGTCCCGGTATTTGTTGTAATCGAGATCAAAGGAATCCGCCTGCAGGCCAACAGTTACGCTGTCCCGGCCGCGGCGATACGCCAGTCCAAGGTTCCCGCCGAGGTTCGAGGTATCAAAGCTGGTGGCCTGGGTATTGAGCTTCCAGCTTGCCAGTACTGACCCCACCACGGCGAGCTGGGGCCTCAGTGGATAACTCAGGTTTGCCCCTCCGCTCAGCGCGAAGAAGTCGTCGCTCTGCTCAACGCCCAGCGGGTTGAGCCGGGTGATCAAGCCCCCCAGCGCCGGCACCGCCACCACCCCGCCGCCGGGACCCGCGTTGACATTGCTGTCGTAGCCATAGGCCAGCTCGAGAAAGCCGGTCCATGACGGCTTGTCCCCCGCCCCCGCGTCCTCGATCGCGGAGAGGAAGCGCTGGATGGTCTGGGACGCCTCCTCCGGCACCCCCAGGCGCTGCACCGATTCGAACTCTTGCTTCGCGGTTCGGCGCTCCCCCAGCAGGAAATACGCGCGGGCAATTTCTGCCCGGGCCTGAGCGTAGTTGGGTTGTAGTGCCAATACCCGCTCGAGAGCAAAAACGCCGCGGGTGACATTGCCTGAATCAATGGCGGCAATGCCCAGCACGTAATCGTATTCCACCTCGCCCGCCCGCTCCTTCTCCAGGGGCTCGAGCAGCGCATAGGCTGCTTGAGGCTGCTTGGCTGCCAGCAATTGCTTGGCCTGATCCAGGACGGCATCCGCCCTTGCGGTGCCCGCCACCGCGGAAAGGACAAACAAAAGGAGGAAGTGGATTGTTCGCTTGGCCAAGATCGCCGTGAATCCCCTCCTTAGGGGAATCACCGGGGCCATTATAGTCCCGGGGCCTGAATTGTTATCGGCGAGTTTGCCGCAATTTCGGCGTTGATCGCCAGGGCAGGCCTCGAGCCTGCGCGGTAAAACCGGGCTATATCTTGGGCAGCGTGACGCCGCGCTGGCCCTGGTACTTGCCGGCCTTGTCGCGGTAGGAAACCTCGCAAGGCTCGTTGCCCTGCAGGAACAGGAACTGGCAGGCGCCCTCGTTGGCGTAGATGCGGGCCGGC
>DKBC01000169.1 GCA_002451065.1 Betaproteobacteria bacterium UBA6910 | reverse complement strand
GCCGATCTTGCCGGTGCGCGCGGCCTTCACGATGGCCTCGATGGCCCGCTCCGCCAGCTCCTCCTGAAGGACGATCTCGATTTTAACCTTGGGCAGGAAATCCACCACGTACTCGGCTCCCCGGTAGAGTTCCGTGTGCCCTTTTTGGCGGCCGAAGCCCTTCACTTCCGTCACCGTCAGCCCGGTCACGCCGAGCTCGGATAAGGCCTCCCGCACCTCGTCGAGCTTGAAGGGCTTGATCACGGCTTCGATTTTCTTCATGGAGGTTCTCCGCTTTCGCTAAGCGGCGCATTATATCAGGCAACCGTCGGCGCGACCCAGAGCGTGGCGGGCCGTCGAAGCCGCGCGGCCCGCAAGCGCCGCTCCGCGGCTACTCATCCCGGTACTTGGACGTAATCGGATAGCGCCAATCCTTGCCGAAGCCCCGGGGCGTCACCCGGATTCCCACCGGCGCCTGCCGCCGCTTGTACTCGCTCACGTGCAGCAGATGAACCACTCTGCGCACCTCCGGTTCCGGGTAACCCTGGGCCAGGATCTCCTGGATCGAGAGGTCACGCTCCATGTACGCCTCCATGATCTGGTCCAGGAGGTCGTAGGGCGGCAGGGAATCCTGGTCGGTCTGGTTGGCGCGCAGCTCGGCCGAAGGCGGACGGGTGATTATTCGCTCGGGAATCACACGCCCGAGCCCGTTCCGGTAGCGGGCCAGCCGGTAAACCATGGACTTGCTGATGTCCTTGAGCACCGCGAAACCGCCGGCCATATCCCCATAAAGCGTGGCGTAGCCCACCGCCATCTCCGATTTGTTGCCGGTGGTGAGAACGATGGCGCCAAATTTGTTGGACAGCGCCATCATCAGCGTGCCCCGGATGCGGGCCTGGATGTTCTCCTCGGCGGTATCCGCCGGCAGCCCCCGGAACTCCCCGGCCAGCGTCGCCAGAAATCGGTCGAAGACTGGCTTGATGGGAAGCTCGGTGTAGCGCACCCCCAGCCCTCCCACCATGGCGCGGGCATCCTCGATGCTCATGTCCGCCGTGTACTGGGAAGGCATCATCACCGCCCGCACCTTGTCCGGTCCCAGGGCATCCACCGCGATGGCCAGGGTAAGGGCGGAGTCGATCCCTCCCGAGAGCCCGACGAGCACGCCGGGGAAGCCATTCTTGCCCACGTAGTCCCGCACGCCCACCAGCAGCGCCCGGTAAACACTGGCTTCCAGGGACTGGGGCGGCGCCACCTCCCCCGGAACCGGCGCGCCGTTCTTGAACTCCACCGTTCCCATGCATTCCTCGAGCGCGGGGAGCTGGTGCGTGATGTCCCCCGCGGCGTTCATCACGAAGGAGGCGCCGTCGAACACCAGTTCGTCCTGCCCGCCCACCATGTTGGCGTAGAGGATGCACAGTCCCGTTTCCCCGACCCGCTCGTGGATCGCCTCGTAGCGCGTGATCTGCTTGTTCATGTGGTAGGGAGAAGCGTTGAGCGTCACCAGCAGGTCCGCGCCCGCGGCCCGGGCGCGGCTCGCGGCCCCCTTCTCCCACACATCGGCGCAAATGTTGATTCCCACCGCCACTCCCGCCACCTGGAAGGTGCAGGACCGGTTCCCGGAATCGAAATAGCGCATCTCGTCGAAGACGGTGTAATTGGGCAGCTTCTGCTTGTGGTAGGTGGCGATCACCGCACCGTCCCGGATCACCGAGGCGGCGTTGAAGCGGCCCTCATCCACCTGTCGCGGATGCCCCACCACCACGGTGATGCCTCCTGTCCGGGCCGCGAGATCCGCCAGCGCGCGGTCGCAGGCCCGGTAGAATCCATCCCGCAGCAGGAGGTCCTCCGGGGGGTAACCGGAGAGCCCGAGTTCAGGTGTCACCAGCAGATCGGCGCCCGTTTCCCTCGCCCGACGGGCATATTCCGCGATCTTGGCCGCGTTGCCGGCCAGGTCGCCGACCGTGCAGTTGATCTGGGCGATGGCGATTTTCATGGGAACCCCGTTTTGCGCAGGCGCATCATAGCAGATGCCCGGACCCGCCCGGGACCATATCCCATCCGCCCAAAGTGACTGACGCCGCCGAGATCCGCATCCTGGATTCCCTCGACGCGATCCCGCCGGCCGCCTGGAACGCTCTGGCCGGGGACAATCCCTTTCTGCGCCACGAATTCCTTTGCGCGCTCCACGGCAGCGGCTGCGCCACCGCCGAGACCGGATGGTCACCGGGCTTTGCCACCCTGTGGCGCGCAGGCCAGCTGGCGGGGGCGATGCCCCTATATCTCAAGTCCCATTCCTTCGGGGAGTTCGTGTTCGATTTCGCCTGGGCAGATGCCTATCGCCGGGCGGGGCTGGCCTATTACCCCAAGCTGCTGTGCGCGGTGCCGTTCACGCCGGCCGCCGGCCCCCGGCTTCTGGCACGTGGCGAGGAAGACCGGAGAGCACTACTGAAGGCGGCCCTGGATCTCGCCCGCGACCGCGAGCTTTCCTCCTTCCACTGCCTGTTCCCCCTCGAGCCCCAGGCCCGGGAAATGGCGCAGCAGGGTCTCCTTCTCCGCCACGGGGTCCAGTTCCACTGGGAGAACCAGGACTACCGGACTTTCGACGATTTCCTGGCCGCCATGAACCACGCCAAGCGCAAGAACATCCGCCAGGAGCGGCGCAAACTGCAGGAAGCCGGCATCGCATTCCGCTGGCTGGAGGGCGGCGGCGCCAGCGAGAAGGACTGGCGCTTTTTCTTTCACTGCTATCGTTCCAACTACCGGGCCCATCACTCGACGCCCTACCTGAATTTGGGGTTCTTTCTGCGCCTCGCCAGCGCCATGCCGGAAAGCGTCCTGCTGCTGATGGCGGAGGCGAACGGCGCACCCCTCGCCTCTGCCTTCTTCCTGCGAAGTGAACAAACGCTTTACGGCCGCTACTGGGGCGCCATCCGCTACGTCCCGGGGCTCCACTTCGAGACCTGCTACTACCAGGCCATCGAGCATGCCATCGAGCGCCGACTGAAGCGTTTCGAGGCCGGCGCCCAGGGAGAGCACAAGCTGGCCCGGGGCCTGCTGCCCACGCGCACCTGGTCCGCCCACTGGCTGGCGCACCCGGAATTCTCCCAGGCGGTGGAGCGCTTCCTGCGCCAGGAGGCCCGGGGCATGGAGGAATATGTGGACGAGTTGCGCGAGAGCGGGCCTTTCAAGCGACGGCAGCCGTGAAGTGGCCCTCGCCCCTGGCCGAGGGCCGCCTGATCCGACGCTACCAACGGTTCCTCGCCGACGTGGACCTGGGCGGCAGCATGGTCACCGCCCACTGTCCCAACACCGGCTCCATGCTGGGCTGCGCCGATCCCGGAAGCAGGGTGTGGCTGTCGCGCGCCGTCAACCCCGCCCGCAAGCTCCCCTGGACCTGGGAGATCGTGGAAGCAGACGGCACCCTGGTGGGCATTCACACCGGACGCGCCAATACCCTGGTGCGGGAGGCCATCGAATCCAGCGCCATACCCGAGCTCGCCGGCTACAAGACCCTCCGCGCCGAGGTCCGTTACGGCCGCGAGTCCAGCCGGGCGGACTTCCTGCTCTCGGGAGGCCGGCGCAAGCCCTGTTATGTGGAGGTCAAAAACGTGACGGCGGCGGTGCGGCGGGGCGTGGCCCTGTTTCCCGACGCCGTCAGCGAGCGCGGCACCCGGCACCTGCGGGAAATGATGGCCATGGTGCGCGCCGGCCATCGGGCGCTGCTGGTGTTCTGCGTGCAGCGCGGCGACGTAACCGAAGTGCGCCCCGCCGACGAGATCGACCCGGAATACGGGCGCACCCTGCGCCGAGCCATGGAATCGGGCGTGGAAGTCGTTGCTCTCCGGGCCCGGGTCGGCGTGCGGGAAATCCGGCTCCAAGTCCCAGTTCCCGTAACCTGCCCGTAAAGGGCATGGCTCGCCGCAGGAGCCCGCGGCGCAATCCCCGTATCGCAGGCGCCCAAGTGGTGTTCACGCGCACCATGGTCCCGCGCCGCCGTCAGTTGAGCTGCACCCGATTCCCCCAGGGCACCGGCGCCCGCCCCTTCACCAGCCAGATCACCGGATAATCCGGCGCGGCCTCCGGAAACTCCCCTTCCCCGTCGGTGAAATAGACCAGCACATCCGGGCGCCCGTGATCCTCCTCGATGCGCGCAAACACCGGGGTGAAGCGGGTGCCGCCCCCGCCCCGCAGTTCCTTGGGAAGCTCGAACGGCTCCCAGGACTCGAAGACCCAGGGGCCCCGGGCATCCAGGTCGTGGTCGCAGGCGTACAGCGTGAGGCGCGCCCGCACCTGTCCCTTCAGGGAATCCAGTTCCGCGGCGAATTCGGACAGTTCCTCGGCGCCGATGGAGCCGCTGGTGTCCACCGCCACGACGATCTCGGTCTGCGCCCCCGAGAGCCGCGGCAACAGGGCGTCGCCCTCCCGCCGCGACGGGCGCTGGAAGCTGTAGTCCTCTCGCGCCACGGAGGAAACGAACCGCGCCAGCAGAAATCTCCAGGATAGCTGGGGCTGAATGAGCCGGTCCACCGCCCGCAGCCAGGAATCCGAGAGACGCCCTGCCCGCGCCGCCTGCTGGGCGGCCGCCGCCATGCGGGTCTTCCACAGGACGGTGAGGTCATCGGCGCTCAACCCGGGCGCCGGGCCATGGGATTCCGACGCGTGCTCCGGCCCACCGCCGGCAGCCACGGCTGCCGCTTCCGCCGCCAGTTCGCCGGGAGCCGCCGCGCCGTCGTTTGCTGCAGGAACCTCCAGGTCCGCCCCGGGAAACGCGCTGCCCCTTCCCAGCCCCATCCTGCCTGTGCCGTCGCCGTCGAACAGATGGAGGTCGAGGATTCGCGCATCGCTGTCAGGGGAAATCAGGGGATAGATCTCCTCGGCCGACAGTCCGCGCCACGCGGGATTGAGGAGCGCGCCGGCCGGCGGCCTCAACCCTGCATCGGCCAGCAGCATGTTCACCGCATAGTCGCAGGCCACATCCCAGCGCCGCTTCATCCGGTGGACGCGCCGCGCGAAGTGGCCGAGGGCGCAGTGCAGGGCCTCGTGGGCGAGCACGAACTGGGTCTGCCGCAGGTCCAGTTTCGCCACGAAGCGCGGATTGAAGTAGAGGGCGCGGGCGTCGGTGGCCGTGGTCTCGCACCAGGAACCCTGGGCGGGAATCAGGGGAAGGTGCATCACCAGGGCGCCGATGAACGGCTGCTCCAGGATCAGCCGGGCGCGCGCCGCCGCGAGTTTCACTTCAATCTGCTCCAGCCGCTGCACGGTGGCCTCAAGATCCCTTGGGTGGCGCCAGGCTTTCAAGCCGCTTGCGGACCGTCTCGATTTCCTCCTGCAAGACCTCGGCCTGCCGCATCTTGGCGCGATCCTGTTCTCGCAGGGCCTCCACGATCAGGCGCGCCGTGTCCCGCCGCAGCTCTGCATACCTGAGAAGCAGCGCGAAGCGTTCCCGGGAAGGAGAGCCCTCCGAGAGGTGGACGCTCTCCAAACGCTTGCGGGCGGCCTCCCACGGACCCACCGCCTCCGCCTCGAGCCGGTCCGCCATTCCGGCGTCGCTGAGGGCACCGGCCTTGCGCTGATCCGCAATCCGCTTCCAACTTTCCAGGACCGTGGCCTCTTCTTCCGCAAACCTGGCGACCTCTTTCCGCATTCGCTGCTCCATCGCGAAATCATAGGCCGGGGGCGGCACCATCCACCCCAGAAACCCCAGCAGCGCTGCAGCCGCCAGCACGGCCGCCGGAAACCTCAGAACGAGCCGCCGTGGGCGGTCCGGCGCTTCCAGGGGCCGCGCCAGGATGGCACCCAACACGAATCCGCAGCCGAGCCCGCCCAGATGCGCGGCATTGTCGATGGCGGGATACAGGAAGCCGATGGAAACGGCGTATACCAGGAAGAACAGCACGCTGCGCCTCAAGTGGGCCAGCACCGGACCGGGAACGGAGCGGCGCTCGGTCACCAGAAATCCGAACAGCGCGCCAATGACGCCGAACACCGCGCCCGACGCCCCCACGCTCACCGCACCCTGGGGATGCCACAGGACGCTGGCGATGTTTCCCGAGAACCCGGCGGCAAGGTAAAGAAACAGGTAAGGACCGCTGCCTAAAAGCCGCTCGGTGAGCCGCCCCACGTCCCACAGCACCCACATGTTGAACGCCAGGTGGACGATGCCGTGGTGCAGGAAGGCCGCCGCGCCCAGACGCCACCACTCCCCCGCGGCGGTAAGGGGCGCAAAGTTGGCGCCCCAGCGCAGCATGATTTCCGCGTCGGGGCTGATGGGGCTCGCCCCCGCCGCCACCAGCGCCACGAACACCAGCCCGTTGGCGGCGATCAGCGCCGGCGTTGCCCAGGGCCGGGGGGTGATGACATGGAGCAGAGCCCAGAAACGGACAACGCCGGGATCGGCCACCGCGCCCCCGGGCCGCGCGCTGGGGTCCTTGCGCCACGGCCACGCCATGCTGGAAATCAGGAATCGGCGGGCTGCTGCTCGTAGAGCATGATGTCGCTCATGGCATTGGCCCACTCGTGAAACTCGGGCAGCGCGAACAGCGGCTTGCCCACGGAACGCTCCAGGTCGGTGACCAGCATCACCCCCATTTCCCGCTGGGGAAAATAAGTCGCGTAGCGCAGGATGCCGGCGAGCACCCGCCGGGCGTCGGGCGATTCCCGGCTCTGCATGGCGCGCCGCACCAGGGCCGACGCCACTCCGTACTGGAGATCCACATGCTTCGGCACTTCCCGCACCCGGCCGGAGATAATGGCGTCCAGGTCGGGCAATTGATCCATGTGGTCGATGAAGGCCTTGGCCTCGACCCCGGCTGCGGCGCCGACGCAGGCCTGCAGGGTGTCCAGCAGCAGCGCCGGCTCTGACGCGAACTTCTGCAACGCCCGGTGGGCAAACTCCCAGGAGCGCGGGCTCGGAAACGCCGTCGGATTGCGAGACGCGTCATAATCGAACAGGAGATCCGGACGGAAACGCAGGAACGCGATGAGCCTGGGATCGATGGCTGTGCCGTGGGCCCAAACAACCCAATCATCCAGATTGGCCTCGATCTCGTAGTGCGTGAAACGGTTTCCCAGGGGCGCCGGCATGGCGAAGGAAACACCCCGGTCGCCGGGGCGGTTGCCGGCCGCGAAAATGGCCCAGCCATCCGGCACCTGGTATTCGCCCAGGCGGCGGTCGAGGATCAGCTGGTAGGCGGCGGCGGACACCGTGGGCAGCGCAGACGTGATCTCGTCCAGGAACAGGATGCCCGTGGGGCCGTGGCGGGCCGCGTCCGGCAGCAGCGCCGGCACCGCCCATTCCACCCGATCGTCCTTGCGGAACGGGATGCCGCGCAGATCCGTGGGCTCCAGTTGCGAAAGGCGCACGTCGATCAGGGGCGCGTCGTGGTTCCGCGCAATCTGGGCGATGATCTGGGACTTCCCGACACCGGGAGGCCCCCAAAGCATCACCGGCGTGTGGGTCCCCGATGCGGCGGCTTCGAATTCCCGGTCGAGAATGGTGGCGATGTGGGACGGGCGCATGGGTCATGAAATCCCGGCGGCAAGTTGACACCCGCATTATGCCACCGCCGATGGCGGAGCCGGCGCCATGCTAATATGGGTCGTATCCCACGGTTCCACCCAGCATGAAGTTTTGCAGCCATTGCGGCGCGCCCGTCGCGCGAAAGGTCCCGCCCGGCGACTCGCTCCCGCGCCATGTGTGCGACGCCTGCGGCACCGTCCACTACCAGAACCCCAAGATGGTGGTGGGGTGCATTCCCGAGTGGGAAGACAAGGTGCTCATGTGCCGGCGCGCCATTGAGCCCCGGCGCGGATTCTGGACCCTTCCGGCGGGATTCATGGAGAACGGGGAGACCACCGCCCAGGGTGCCATGCGCGAGGCCCTGGAAGAA